>DASSOO010000087.1:0-5543 GCA_035700455.1 Gammaproteobacteria bacterium | reverse complement strand
TAGGGCCTCCGCAGCTCGATAGGGAAAACGAAGTGTCAACTGGAAGCGCTCGCCCGCCATATCGGCGTCGACTGTCGCGGCGCTGCCGTACAGGAGCCGCAGGCGCTCGCGCACGTTGTCGAGCGCCATGCTGTTGCCACGCCGACGCGGGCTGCCAAGCGGCGCGATCGGATTGGTGACGCGAATGATGATGTCGTTCTGCGTTCGGTGGCCGTCGACTTCGATCACACCGCCGGCGGGCAGCGGCTCGATGCCATGATAAATCGCGTTCTCCAACACCGGCTGCAACATCAGCTGCGGCACGCGCGCTTCGCCGGGAAGCTGGTCGATGCGCCAGTCAACGCGCAGGCGCTCGCCGAGCCGCAGTTTCTCGATGTGTTCGTACTCGCGCGTCAGCGCGACCTCATCGGCGAGCGATACAACGGTACCGGCCGCGCCGAGGCTGGCGCGAAACAGATCCGCCAGGTCTTCGATTGCGCGTTCTGCGACACGCGGCTGCGCGGCGATCAAGGCGGCAATCGTATTCAGGCTGTTGAACAGGAAGTGCGGACGGATACGCGCCTGCAGCGCTTCGATGCGCGACTGCGCCTCGCGCTCTACGTTCTTTTTCCACTGCCGGTTGACGTAAAAGTAGCGCAGTACCAGCGCATTGATGATCGCGCTGATGATGAGGTTGCGGCCGATGAATGGCAGATGCGACTCGGCGATGACGCCAGGAGCGATACCGGTAACGGCGGAAACCTGGTACGCGCACTCGCTGAGAAACGCGGTCGTCGCCAGCAGGAATATATAGCTGACGACCACCGTGAGGCGGGTCGAATGACCGGACAGGTGCCGGCGCACGCCGCACAACACGCCGGCGCTGGTAAGCGCCACCCACTGCAGGAACAGCGACGTGAGGCCGAGGTCGGCCCAGAAACCGACATCGAGCGGGTGTCCCGCGGTGGCGAGGATGAACGCCAGCAACTCCGCGATGAGAATGACCGGCAGAATCGCGGTGCCGGAACAGAAGTCCGGCAGGAAAAAGGCGTGGTCGACCGGCGTTCCTGTCAGCAGTGCTTGGTTAACGCGGCGTTCCATGAGCCGCTACTATCGACTGCGGCGCCGCGCCTGTCAATGCGAAAACATTGCGCGTTTGAGCCGGAACAGCGTCGAAATGTCCTCATCTTCGTGACCCTGCTGCGCGAGTCGTGCGTAATGCAGCAGCGTCATTTCAACAACCGGGAGCTGCACGCCTTTTCCGGCCGCCATCGCGCGGCAGATTTCGAGGTCCTTCTGGTGCAGGCTCAGCTTGAAGCCGAGCGGGAACTGTTCCTTGACCATCGTCGGCCCGCGGTGGGTCAAAAACCAGTTGCCGGCCGCGCCGCCGCCGACCACGTCGATGACCTTCTCCATCGGCAGATCCATCGCCTCGCCGAACGCGAGCGCCTCGGTCACCGCCTGGTTGATACCGGCAACCATGATCTGGTTGACCGCCTTGGTCGCCTGGCCCGCGCCCGCCGGGCCCATGTGGACGATGCGCTTGCCCATCGCTTGCAGCAACGGCAGCGCGCGTTCGAAAGCCGCGTCCTCGCCGCCCGCCATAATCGCCAGCGTGCCGGCCTTCGCGCCTTCGGTACCGCCGGAAACCGGCGCGTCGACGAAAGCGATGCCGCGCGCCACGAGCCGCGAGGCCGCCTCGCGCGCCGTGTCGGCGCGTACCGTCGAGCAATCGATGACGAGTGCGCCCGCGGGAAGCACCGGCGCGAGCGCATCGACGACCGCAAGCACGTCGGCATCGGCCGACACGCACAGCACCACTGCCTCGCAACGTTGTGCGAGTTCGGCAACGCTGGCCGCGGCCGTGCCGCCGGTTTCGGCCGCGAACGCGGCAGCACGTTCCGGAGTGCGGTTGAAAACGCCGACGAGGAAGCCCGCCTTGTGGAGGTTGTGCGCCATCGGCGCGCCCATCGCGCCCAGACCGATAAAGCCGGTTTTCATCAATAATTCCTTCTAGAACCTTTTTCCGAACTTCGATGCCGCGAACGGCGACATGTTGTCGTTTCCCCAGTCCCCAGCCCCCAGTCCCGATTCTACTTCTCTAAATACGTATACCCATCCAGCCCCGCCGCCAGCTCCGCGTAAAACTGCTCGCGCTGCGCCGCCGGCAGCTGGGCGGCGTCGATCCGCTTCCGGTAGCTTGCGAGGAGTTCATCGGTGTCGTAATGCACGTAGCGCAACAGCTCGGCGGCAGTATCGCCGGCTTCCGGGCGGACCAGGCGGTAGCCGCCGGCACCGTCGAGCTCGACGTTGACGGAGTTGGTGTCGCCGAACAGGTTGTGCATGTCGCCGAGAATTTCCTGATAGGCGCCGACGAGAAAAAAGCCGAGCAGGTACGGCGCATCGTCGGGCGCGTGCAGCGGCAGTGTCGGCTCGACGCCGCCGCGCTCGACGTACTGATCGATGCGGCCGTCGGAGTCGCAGGTCAGATCCTTCAGCACCGCGCGCCGCGTCAGCGGCTCGTCCAGGCGGTGTATCGGCAGGATCGGGAAAATCTGGTCGATCGCCCAGATGTCCGGCAGCGACTGAAACACTGACAGGTTGCAGAAATACTTGTCAGCAAGCTTCTCATCGATTTCGTCGGCGAGTTCGCGCCGCTCACGGCGCGGGTTGCCGAGTTGCGTGCGCAGCTTGCGGCACAGCGCGTGGTAGATTTCTTCGGCGTGCGCGCGCTGTTCGAGGCTGAGCACACCGTGGCTGTAGAGGCTGTGCGCTTCGCCGAGCCAGTACAGCGCGTCCTGGTAGCTCTCGGTGCCGCTTGCTTCGACTTCCTCGTAACTCGCCCACAGTTCGTGCAGGATCGCCGGTGCGTCGGCGTCAGGCGCGGCCGGCGGGTGCTCGGGCACGGTCTCGACTTCAATCACGTCGGTAATCAGTACCGCGTGATGTGCGGTCAGTGCGCGGCCGGATTCACTAAAGATATCCGGCGCCGGCAACTCGTGCTCGGCGGCGGCGCTGGCAAGCGTACGCACGATGACCTCAGCGTAGCGCTCGACGCTGTAGTTCATCGAGCAGAAGCCGCGCGAACGCGTGCCATCGTAGTCGACACCGAGGCCGCCGCCGACATCGACGATGCCGACCGCGGTGCCGGCACGGCGCAGTTCGACGTAGTAGCGCGCAACTTCGACCATGCCGCGCTGGATATCGCGGATATTCGCGACTTGCGAGCCGAGGTGGCAATGCAGCAGTTGCAGGCAGTCCAGCCGGCCGGCTGCACGCAGCCGTTCCAGCGCGCGCAGCACCTGCGCGGCCGACAGGCCGAACTTCGATTTCTCGCCGCCGGTGTTCTGCCACTTGCCGGCACCGAGTGTCGCAAGGCGCACGCGCAGGCCGATGCGCGGCTTGACGTCAAGCGCCTCGGCCTCCGCCAGCAGCAGTTCCAGTTCCGACAGCTTTTCGACGACGACATAGACCTTGAAGCCGAGGAGTTGGCCGATCAGTGCGAGGCGCAGGTATTCACGGTCCTTGTAGCCGTTGCAGACGATGGTGCCGCCGGCAGGCGCGACGCCGAGCACGGCCATCAACTCCGGCTTGCTGCCGCATTCGAGCCCCGCGATCCCGTCGCGCAGGATCTCCGCGACCACGCTGTGCTGCTGGTTGACCTTGATCGGGAACACCGGCGTGTAGCGGCCGCCGTAGTCGTTGTGCGCGATCGCCCCGGCAAAGGTCCCGGCAAGGTGAGCGACGCGGTCGCGCAGGATGTCGACGAAGCGCACCAGCACCGGCAGCGGCAGGCCGGCCGCCTCAATCGCCCGCGTCAGCGTGTACAGATCGACTTCGCCGGCCGCCGGATCGCGGCGCGGCCGCACGACGACATGCCCGGCGTCGTTGACGTCGAAGTAACCTTCGCCCCACTGGCGGATGTTGAATGTGTCGCGGGCGTCTGCGGTCACGGTGGCTTCCCGGTCGGAAGCCGCAAAGCGTAAAGCATTGAGGCTAATGACGCTATACTGTCAGGCTTTGTATTTGAGGAACGGCGATGGCTCTCGAAGGCGACTGGTTTACGGAAGTGGCGCCCGGCGCCGAGATGGCACTCGGGCTCAAACTGCGCAAGAAGCTCGCCGAGGAGCGTTCGCCGTACCAGCACATCGAAATCTACGATACCGAAAGCTTCGGCCGGCTGATGGTCATCGACGGTTGCGTGATGCTGACTTCGCGCGACAACTTCATTTACCACGAAATGATGGCGCACGCGGCGCTGTTCACGCACGCCAATCCGCGCCGTGTCGTCATCATCGGCGGCGGGGACTGCGGCACGCTCAAGGAAGTGCTCAAGCACCCGGGCGTCGAGCACGTGCTGCAGGTCGACATCGACGAAGCGGTGACGCGGCTCAGCGAAAAATACTTTCCCGAGTTATGCGAATCGAACAGCGATCCGCGCGCCGAGCTGAGTTTCGCCGACGGCGTGAAGTGGATCGAGGCGGCCGACGCCGGCAGCGTGGACGTGCTCATCGTCGACAGCACCGATCCGGTCGGACCCGCCGAGGGACTGTTCGCCGAGCCATTCTACCGCGCCTGTCGCCGCGTGCTCGGCGAGCGTGGCATTTTCGTGCAGCAAAGCGAATCGCCGCTGCTGCACACCGACATTCTCACCAAGATGCACGCCGATCTGTCAGCCGCCGGCTTCGCCACTACCGCAACGCTGAGTTTCCCGCAGCCGACCTATCCGTCGGGCTGGTGGTCGGCGACGCTTGCCGGACCGAACGTCGGCGAGTTCCGCCAGACTGCCGCGACGGCCAAGCGGTTCCCGACACGCTACTACACCGCTGCCGTGCACCAGGCGGCGCTGGCGCGACCGGCGTTTCTCGAGGACGCGCTGTCGGAAAGCTAGCGGTTCGTCTTCGCGTACAGGTCCTTTCGCCGCTCAAGGCTCTCCGCCGGCCAATATTTATTACGGTCGTAATATTCCGCCATGACCGGCACACCTGGCGGGAACACGACCCACGGCTGCTTCGACGACGTAAAGATATGAATATCCGGCGGCAGCCGGTCCGGATCGTCGAGCGTGCCGACGCGCACAAAACTCACCAAGTCGCCGGCGCCGGCATAGTGGCTCCACAACGCGACGCGGCAGGTCGGACAGCGCACGATCTTCTGACCCTTGCCACTGTTGGACGGCGTCAGCACCGTTTCCGGTTCGCCTTGCAATAGTTGCACGCGGTCGGCTTCGATCATCGCGTTCAACACGAAGGCTGATCCGGTTTCGCGCTGGCACCAGCGGCAATGGCAGCAGTGGACGAACAGCGGCTTGCTCGTCAGCCGGTAGCGCACCGCGCCGCAGGTGCAGCCGCCTTCCAATGGAAATATTTCATCATTCATTCTCATCCCCCGTCTTTCTGTCCGCCGGCACTCCGGTGTCGCATTTCTTGCAGTCGAGCGTCTCGCCAAGCATCCGCTGCCGCCCTTCGCCCGTTTGCGTCCACGGCCGATTGATCCACGGCGGATTGTGGCGCACGTGCTGATTGTGTCCGCAGTCGAGTTCCGCGACCCAGTGTTGCTCGTCG
>DASSOO010000086.1:0-2722 GCA_035700455.1 Gammaproteobacteria bacterium | reverse complement strand
ACGCCGCCTGACGTTTTTTCGCAGTCGATGCTTGCGGTTCCGATGTACGCGCTGTACGAGCTCGGCATCATATTTGCGAAGGTGATGGTGCCGGTAAAGGCCGATCGGCAGGCCGGACAGCCTGCAGAATAGACAGGTGCTCGAACTTGTTCCGCTATAGCCTGGACAGGTAGCGCTTCAAGGTCAGTGCATTGCACACCGCCCGGCCTTGCGCATCGTTGTTGAAGTAAACGTAGGCATCGACGCCGGCAGCAGCGTAATCGCGCAGGCGGCGCGCGAGTGGCGCCAGAAACTGGCGGGAGTAGCTGCCGGAATAGTGCGTTCCGTGGAAACGCAGGTAGGTCCAGTCGGCGGTAAGCCGGCGCGGATGGCGTTCGAGCATGTCGTGCACGCATAACGCGGCGCCGTATTTTTCCAGCAGCGCATATACACCATCGCAGAGCCAGCTCCGGTCGCGGAATTCGAT
Organism: Gammaproteobacteria bacterium; assembly: GCA_035700455.1. GTDB lineage: Bacteria > Pseudomonadota > Gammaproteobacteria > Natronospirales > DASSBR01 > DASSBR01. The sequence goes on along the minus strand of DASSOO010000086.1, from coordinate 2,256 downwards.
TGCCCACCGGTAGCTGGCCGGCAGCGCGGCGAGGAAGCCCTCCAGCCGTTCCGTATTGACGCGCCAGTTCGGCGGCAGTTGCACCAGCACCGCGCCCAGCAGTCCGGCCAGCGGCTGCGTGCGGTCGAGGAATCGCGCGACCGGCTCTGCCGGGTCCTTGAGCTTTTTCCGGTGGGTTGCGAAGCGGGAGAACTTGACGGTGTAGCAGAAGCCTGGCGGCGTCTGGTCGCGCCACTGCGCAAACACGCTGCGTTCCGGCAGACGATAGAAAGTATTGTTGATTTCGACACTGTCGAAGTAGCGCGCGTACCAGCCGAACCATTCATGTTCCGGCAGGTCCGGCGGATAGAAAACGCCGCGCCAGTGGGCGTAATGAAAGCCTGAACAGCCGATGCGGACGGCGCCGCTCACGTCTTAATGCGATTGCCGCGCGACCGCGCCGCCCAGCCACCGTTTCAGTTGCTGCGCGAACTCGGCGGCAGCTTCATTCAGTGCCTTGACCCCGCCCGCGGCGTCGGCACTTGGCGCCGGCTTCTCGATATGGAATGTACGCTGCGCGACTACCTTGCTGGCATGGTCGTCGATCAGCGTCGCAGTGAGATCCAGCACGCCGGCGCTTTGCTTTGCCGCCGAGAACAGCTGCTCGAAATCGTTCAATTGCAGGTTGAGGCTCAGGTCGGATTCGGCGGCGGCACCGGTGCCGATCACCGCTTTCCAGTCGCCGCTGCCCGACAGTGCGTCTTCCACAAGGCCTTGCAGCAGTTTCGGCGGCGGCGCGATCCAGTCGGAACGCGCATAGGCGGCGATGCCGGCGTCACCTTGATAGCCGAGGCGGTAGTACATACTGGTACTGTCGAGCCACGCGGGCGCGGCAATGTCCGCAACTCGCAGGATCGGTGCAGCGGTATTCTGCGGGACGGTCGCAGCGGGCGGCGTCGGCGGCGTGAGCGCGTAATGCTTGGTAAATACCGGCTGCGATGTGCTGATGCAGCCGGCCAGCAGCGCGGCCAAAAAGCAAACGACCAGGTTTTTCTTATTCATGAGGCGGACTCCCGTTGCCGTGGTAGCCGGGTTCGCCGGGGCCGGGTGGCGGCTTCGGCGGCCCAAAGATCAGGCTTTGCGGCTTGGTTTGCAGTTCCTTGCTCAACTCATCGAGCGACTTCGCCGTACGCGTCAGGTTGTCGGCCAGCGTGTCGATATCCGGCAAGGTCTGGTGCTCGAGCTTCAGCGTAAGCCGTTCGCCCGATTCGCTCAAATTGCGCAGCGCCTCGGCCGCCTGCCCGGCCTTGTGTACCGGTGCCTTGGCGCTCTTGGCGAGCGCCGTTGCTTCCGCGAGCAGCGCGTGGCTCTGGTCCAGGCTTTGCTGCGCGCTCTTGACCAGGTCCGGCAGCATTCTGATGACCGGCATCATCTGCTTTTCCATTTCCACGACCTGGCGGGTCGCGGTATCGATCTGGCGAATCGTAGCGGTCAGATGCCGGCGGTTCGTGTCGCTCAGCACCTTTTGCGCATTTGCAAGAATATTGTTGATCTTCTTGAGGTCCTGCTGGCCGGTCTCCTCGAGTTCCGCGAGCAGATTCGGGTGCAGCGGAATCGTCGCCGGGTTGTCGGGATTCGTCTTGAGCGGCTGGCGGCTGCCCGGGCCGAGTTTGAGCGCCAGTGACTTCTGCCCGGTGATGCCTTGCAGTTGCAGTTCCGCGTACGTCGCGTGAGTGACGTAAGTTTCCTGTCGGACGCTGATGGTGATGACAACTTTGGAGGGATCTTGCGGATCGAACTTGACCGATTGTACGCGGCCCACTTCGAGGCCCTTGAACGAAACCTCCGATTGCACCTGCAGACCGCCGACCGACTGGTTGGTGACGATCTGGTAGATCTTCGGTTCCGACTGCGTGTGCGACAGCCAGTAGTACACCAGGATCGCGGCGATCGAAAAGACGATCAGGAAGCTGACGGCGATAATCGCGTGTGAACGATTTTCCATGGCGGGTGCTTTGCGGATCTCTCTTTGTATTAATAAGTCGGCAACGCGCGCAGCTCATCGTCGCCGCGCCGGCGCCGGAAAAACTGGCGGACGAACGGATGATCGAATTCCGCCACCTCCGTCAGCGTGCCGATGGTGAGCACCTTGCCCTCGTCAAGCACCGCGATGCGGTCGCTGAGCGCCGCGAGGCTGTGCAGGTCGTGGGTGATCATGAGCGCGGTGAGGCCAAGCTCGTGGTGCAGTTCGTTTAGCAGCGTGTCGAATTCCGACGC
>DASSOO010000085.1:0-2275 GCA_035700455.1 Gammaproteobacteria bacterium | reverse complement strand
CAATTATCTTCTTCCGGGAGCCGCGACGTGATTCCGCGCATCGAACTCGGCTACCAGGTATTCGACGTCGACGGCGGCGAGGAATTTGGCGCAGTGCGTGAGATTCAGCCGGATCATCTGCTCGTATATATCGAAAACGCCGGTGACTTCCGGATTCCCGCCGCGGCGGTGAAGTCGGTGCACTACCAGAAGATTATCGTCGACTGCAGCAAGCTCGACCGGCCGGTGCGCGACGCAATCACGCATGCGCATGACAGAGAGGCACCGGGTTTGTAAATAACCGCGTTCTGGAACCACGAAATGGAAGAAGGACGAAAGACATGGACGGACGCAAAATGGCAACGACACTCGGCTGGTTCAGCATCGGGTTGGGTTTGGTGGAAACGACAATGCCGGGGCGGCTCGGCAAGGCGCTTGGCCTCGCCAACAGCAAGACGGCGCTGCGTGCATTCGGTTCGCGGGAACTCGCAACCGGCGCCGGCATCTTGGCGCGGCCAGGGGGACTCGCGCTGGCTGTGGGCGCGCGTCGGCGGTGACGCGCTCGACCTGGCCGCACTCGCCTACGCGATGCGGCGCGGTGCACGGCGTAAAGGCATTGCGCTGGCGCTCGGGGCCGTGGCTGCCGTCACCGCTGCCGACGTGCTCGCCGCGCGCCGGCTGCACGCTTGAGGTCGTCATGGAGATTCAGCGCAACCGGGCGCTTGCAACGTTAATGGAGTAGATGCAATGAGTACGATGAAGTCCGTTCGCATCCACAGCTTCGGCGGACCCGAGGTGATGCGGCTCGAGGAAATCCAGGTGCCGGATCCGGGCGACGACGAATTGCTGGTGCAGGTGCGCGCGGCGAGCGTCAATCCGGTCGACTATAAAACGCGTGACGGCCAGTACCCGCGAGTGACGCGCGAGCAGTTGCCGGTGACGCTCGGCCGCGACATTGCCGGTGTTGTCGTCGATTCGGGCGGCCTGCGCGGCAGTTTCATGCGCGGCGACGCAATTTATGCGTTGCTGCGCCCGGAGCAGGGTGCGTTTGCAGAGTACGTTCTTGTCAACCGGGCGGACGCGGCGCCAAAGCCGGAGCGGCTGAGCTTTATCGAAGCGGCGTCCGTGCCGCTTGCCGCACTCACGGCATGGCAGGGGCTGTTCGATCACGGCGGCCTCAAGCCCGGCCAGAGCGTGCTGATCCACGGCGGCGCCGGTGGCGTCGGCCACTTCGCGATCCAGTTCGCGAAGTACCGCCGCGCGGAAGTCATCACGACGGTGTCCGGCGACGACATTGAGTTTGCGCGCGAACTCGGCGCCGACGAAGCAATCGACTACAAGAACCTCCGCTTCGAGGATATTGTCCGCGACGTCGACATGGTCTTCGATCTCGTTGGCGGCGAAACCCAGGAGCGTTCGTGGCAGGTACTCAAGCGCAACGGCATTCTCGTCTCGACGCTGGGCGCACCGCCGCCCCAGCGCGCCGAACAAAACAAGGTCCGCGCCGTCGGCTATCTCGCCCAGCCTAATGCCGGTCAGCTTGCCGAAATCGGCCGTCTCATCGACCAGGGCCTTGTGCATCCGCGCGTCGATACGACCTACACGCTGGAACAGGCGCCGGAGGCAGAAGAGCGACAAGCGCAGGGGCACGTTCACAGTAAGCTGGTACTCGAAATTGCGGCATGACGGGCCGGTGGCAGTCAGCAGTATTTTATTTTTTGCGGAATGCAGTGACATCTGCATTCCGATATGGAGGTCAACATGAAAGTCAAAGACATCATGACAGCGGATCCCGCAGTGTGCACTCCGGAAGCGTCTATTTCGGACGCGGCACGCCTTATGTGCACGCACGACTGCGGCGAGATTCCGGTTGTCGACAACCGCGAAAGTCGCAAGCCGGTGGGCGTGATCACCGATCGCGACATCGCGTGCCGTGCCGTTGCAAACCACAAGGACGCGGACACGCGCGTCTCGGAGGTCATGAGCAAAGGCGTGGTGACGTGCAGCCCGGACGCCCACGCGGAGGAGTGCATGGAGCTCATGCAGGAGCATCAGCTGCGACGCATTCCGATCGTCGACGCCCAAGGCAAAATCAGCGGTATCGTCGCGCAAGCCGATCTCGCCCGCCAGACGGGCCAAGTCGAAACCGCGCAGGTCGTCCGCAACGTTTCGCAGCCGTCGCAGCCGACATTTTGACGCGGTTCGCGACCTGGCGGGCGCCGCTCTGCGAATCAGCCGGAGGCTCCTCAAAACCCGAGGTGGGCGTCTTCAAGGTCGATATCGCGCTCGACCCGCC
>DASSOO010000084.1:0-4524 GCA_035700455.1 Gammaproteobacteria bacterium | reverse complement strand
GGCAAGGTGATCGACGCGGCCCGGGCGCGCGAAGCGGCGCGCAAGGCGCGCGAGATGACGCGCCGCAAGGGCGCGCTGGATATCGCGGGGCTGCCCGGCAAGCTCGCCGACTGCCAGGAACGCGACCCGGCGCAGTCCGAGCTGTTTCTGGTCGAGGGCGATTCGGCGGGCGGTTCCGCCAAACAGGGCCGCGACCGGCGCTATCAGGCGATCCTGCCGCTCAAAGGCAAGATCCTCAACGTCGAGAAAGCCCGCTTCGACAAGATGCTATCTTCGGCTGAAGTTGGGACTTTAATAACAGCTCTAGGAACCGGTATCGGTCACGACGACTTTGATGCCGACAAACTGCGCTACCACCGCATCATCATCATGACGGACGCCGACGTCGACGGCTCGCACATCCGCACGCTGCTGCTGACTTTCTTTTACCGCCAAATGCCGGAGCTGATCGCCCGCGGCCATGTCTACATCGCCCAGCCGCCGCTGTTCAAGATCAAGCGCGGCAAACAGGAGATGTACGTCAAGGATGAGACCGAACTGAACGCAACCTTGCTGCAATCCGCTCTGAGTGGAGCGGAACTGCACGTCTCCGCCGACGCGCCGCCCATCAGCGATGCCGCCCTCGAAGATCTCGCCCGCCGGTACATGAGCGTCAGCGCGATGATTCAGCGCTGGGCCCGCCGCTACGACGCCTGGGTGCTCGACAAGATGATTTACATGCCGGTGGTCACACCGGAGAACTATGCCGATGACACCTGGCTCACGAGTTGGCTGCACACGCTGGAAACGCGTCTCAATGCCGACGACGGTCGCGCTTACCGTTACACGCTGGACACGATCCGCCAGTCGGGCCGCGCCGGGCCGACCATTCGCATTCGCCGCAAGCACCACGGCATCGTCACCGAACGGCTGATCCAGCCCGAATTCTTCGGCTCCGGCGAGTACCGCAAACTTGCCGAACTCGGCCAGCAACTCGAAAATCTGATCGGGGACGGCGCCTATGTTACCCGCGGCGAGCGCCGCGAAGCGGTAAGCTCGTTCAAGCAGGCAATGCACTGGCTGCTCGATGAGAGCAAGCGCGGGCAGACGATCCAGCGCTACAAGGGTCTGGGCGAGATGAACCCGGAGCAGTTGTGGGATACCACGATGAACCAGGACACGCGCCGGCTGTTGCAAGTCAAGATCGAGGACGCAGTCGCCGCCGACGAAATCTTCACCACGCTGATGGGCGACCACGTCGAGCCGCGGCGCGAATTCATCGAGCGCAACGCACTCGATGTCAACAATCTCGACGTCTAACCGGCTTTTCCAAGGCCGCTAAGAGCCGGTTGTGCCGCTGCTTTCGGCACGGGGGTGGCCGGCATCCAGTGAAATGCCCGCATAGCCCGGGCTGATCTCGCGCATCTGTGCCTCGATCCAGCCCTGGATTTGCGCGCTCACCGCCTGCACCGCGCGACCGCCGGTTGCGACCGGTTGACCGACGCGTACGACGATCGTGCCCGGACGCTTGAGCCAGCCATTGCGGCGCCAGTAGTCGCCGGCGTTATGCGCGACCGGCACGATCGGTTTTCCGGCGCGCTCGGCGAGCAGAATACCGCTCACGCCATAACGGCGCGTTGTGCCCGGCGGCATGCGCGTACCTTCCGGAAAGATCATCACCCAGTAGCCGGCCCGCAGGCGCTCGAGTCCCTGATCGATAACCTGCTCCACCGCACGCCGGCCGCTGCCGCGATCGATGGCGATCGGGTGGTACAGCCGAAGCGCCCAGCCGACGATCGGAATCGCCATCAGCTCGCGTTTGAGCACCCAGCACTGGCGCGGAAACACCAGCATCTGCGCGAGCGTCTCCCACATCGATTGGTGCTTCCAGAATGCCACCGCGGCTTCGGCCGGAATGTTTTCGGCGCCCTCGAGACGATAGTCGAGCCTGCAGATCAATTTGAGTGCGGCGAGCGTCAGCCGTGACCATGCCGGGGGAATCGTGTCGCGCCAGCGCACCGGCAGCGGTGCGGCCAGCAACACACCGATCGCGAAAATCACGACAGACACCAGCATGAAGGCTGTAAAGACGAGCGAACGGACCAAAAGCATGCAGGAACCTGTTAGTTTGCCCCGAGCAAGGAGTCGGCCGCCGCGGCGAGATTCGGGAACACTTCGACGGCCGGCGTGATTGCGAGCGCCGCCGCGGTGCGTTCGGCGAGGCCCGTGCGCACCAACAGCGGCCGCGCGCCGACCGCCCGTGCGGCCGCGACGTCGCTGGCCTTGTCGCCGACGAAAGGCACCCCCGCAAGATCGACCCCGAGGCGGCGGCCGATTTCGACCAGCATTCCGGGTGCGGGCTTGCGGCAGTCGCAATGTGCATCCGGGGAATGTGGACAATGGACTATCAAATCGATGCGGCCGCCCGCTTTGGCAAGTTCCGCAGCCATATGCGTGTGAATATGTTTTAGATCGGCTTCGCTGTAATAGCCGTGCGCGATACCCGCCTGGTTGCTTGCGACCGCGACGCGCCAGCCGGCTGCGTTAAGCCGTGCGATCGCTTCAAGGCTTCCCGGAATCGGTCGCCACTCGTCGACCGACTTGATGTAGTCGCGCGAGTCGTAGTTGATGACGCCGTCGCGGTCGAGGATGACCAGCGGTCTTGCCATCAATCCCCCCGGATGCGGGACCAGTCGGCGATGCGGCCGAACAGCGCCTGCAGTTCGCCGAGCAGCGCCAGGCGATTGATGCGCACTGCCGGATCCTCCGTCATGACCAGCACGCTGTCGAAAAACGCGTCCACCGGCGCGCGCAGCTGCGCAAGTTCGACCAGCGCAGCGGCGTAGTCGCGCCGGTCAATCAGCCCGCCGACGAGATTACGCTTGGCCGTAAGCGCGGCATGGAGCGCGGCCTCGGCCGGATCGGCCAGGCGCGCCGGGTCCGCCGCGGCCGGAACGGCTTCGGTCGCGCCCCGCAAAATGTTGGCAGTGCGTTTGTTGGCGGCGGCGAGCGCCTGTGAGTCCGGCGCCTCGACAAATGCCGCCAGCGCGGCGAGACGCGCATCGATCTCGGCCGGTCGCGCGAGTTCGAGCGCGAGAACCGCATCGACAAGGTCGCCGCGCAGGCCGCGTTCGGCGTAGTAGCCGCGCAGCCGGTCCATGAAAAATGCATAGATCTCCACGCCAAGCGCGCGCGGATCTTCAACCTTGATCGGCTGCAGCGCGATCGCCGCCGCTATCAGCGCGGCAAGATCGATGTCGAGCGGCGCTTCGAGTGCGATGCGCAGCACGCCGAGTGCCTGACGGCGGAGCGCAAACGGATCCTTATCGCCCGTTGGGCGGCGGCCGAGCGCAAAGGTTCCCGCGATAGCATCGACCTTGTCGGCAATCGCAAGGCGCTGCCCGGCCGGCGTTGCCGGCAGCGGATCGTCGGCCTTCTGCGGCAGGTAATGTTCTCCGATTGCCGCTGCGACTGCCTGCGGCTCGCCATCGGCGAGCGCATAGTAGCGGCCCATGACACCTTGCAGCGCCGGGAATTCGCCGACCATCGCGGTTACCAGGTCGCACTTGCACAACAGCGCTGCGCGCTCGACGGCGGCAGTTTCGACGCCGGGCGCAACCTGCACCACCAGCGCGCCGATGCGCGCTGTGCGGTCAGCGAGACTGCCGAGGCCTTCCTGAAAGACGATATCCGTCAGCTCCTTTGCGCGCCGTTCGAGCCGCGTACGCCGGTCGCTCTCCCAGAAAAACTTTGCGTCCGCCAGGCGCGGCCGAATAACGCGCTCGTTGCCGCGCCGCACCTCGTCCGGATCGCGACTTTCGATGTTACTGATCGCGACGAAGTATGCGAGCAGACGGCCGTCCTTGCCGCGCAGCGGAAAGTAACGCTGCTGACCTTCGAGCACGGCAATGATGACCTCTTCGGGGAGTGCGAGGAATGCCGGATCGAACCCGCCGACCAGCGCGACCGGCCACTCGACCAGCGCAGCGATTTCATCAACCAGCGCGCTGTCGCGAGCGCCGTCGACGAGGTCGCCGCCGACTTCGGCAGCCGCGCGATGTCCCTGTGCAGCAATCTCGTCGTTTAAACCATGCGCCGCATCGTTCGGCCACACGCAACCGTTCTTGCGCAGCACGCGCTCGTAGTCGCCGGCCGCGCGCAGGGCGATCGCGCCCGGATGATGAAAGCGGTGGCCGCGCGTGGAAGCGCCGGCGGCAACGCCGAGAATTTCCCCTTTGACCGGCTTGCCGCCGAACAGCAGCACCACCCAGTGCACCGGGCGCACGAACGCGGCCTCGCCGGCGCCCCAGCGCATGCGCCGCGGAATCGGCAGCCGGTCGAGCGCCTGGCGCACGATTCCGGGCAGAAGTTCGGTTGCGGCTTCGCCGGCGACCTCGCGCACATGGGCGAGCCGCTCGCCCTTATCCGTCGGACGCCGTTCGAGCGCCCCCACCGTGACGCCGCAGGAACGTGCGAAGCCAACGGCGGCCGGCGTCGGTGTGCCATCGGCTCGAAAAGCCGCCGCGACCGCCGGGCCCAGCCGTT
>DASSOO010000083.1:0-2959 GCA_035700455.1 Gammaproteobacteria bacterium | reverse complement strand
GATAAGGGAGAGGAGCGCGGCGGCATCGGCTTGGCGCCACGTTCAGGCGGTGAACAGAGCGCACTGGTTTTTGACTACAACCACGGCGATGGTATTGGGCTGATCAGGCGCCAGCGTCCCGGTCACACCGAGGCCGGCCTGGACATCCTGGATCCGCCACCGGCAGGCGAATTCGGACACGGCGGCAATCCAAGGGTCCAGGTGCAAGTCGTCAACGGGGATTCGCAAATCGTGTTGAGGGACGCCAAAGGCGCGCCAAGGTTGCGTTTCAGCGTTTCGAAGAACGGCGACCCGGAAATCGAGTTTCTGGACAGCAACGGCAAAGTGACGCGCCAGATTTCCGCCGGCGGAAATTCGGAACCATCTGGATCGGAGCGAGGATGATGGAGGCACGCAGGATTGCGACGGCGGGAACATCGTAAGTAGCCGCAATTGCTCACACCCAGGTTCGGCTCGCACGAATCTTGCTCATCACCGCTCCGACTTGCAACCGCGGAGCTGGTCGATCCGCCGCCTCCAGCCGCTGCTTCATCTCGCCACGCCAGGCAGTAATACCGAGCAGTGCGCCCCACGCTTCCCAGACAATAACGGGAACATCGGGCACGTGAACATGAATTGCCGGCAGGATTACGTAGAGTGCGAGGACCGTTGGAGCGAACAGAAGTCCGTTGAGCGGACGCCATAGCCACTCTGCCCAATGCTCGGCCGTCGCGCCCGCCCGCCCGTTACCGGCCTGAATGCGTCGCGTATCAGCGACGATTGCGTTGTTGGCGGCATTAACCTGTAGCTCGATGAGCTTGTCCCGATGCTCAAGTTCCACGGCGTGAAGCTTCGCTAATGCGGCGGGATCGCGCTTTATCGTGCGCGCCACTGCCTGTGGTGTGGCGTCGACTGCGAGCACTGCCGCGACTATCGAACCCACTGCGGCTACCGCGGCACCATCGCGAAGGAGAGTGCCGATAACAGGTGCGGCCTCGGCTACATCCTTGCCAACCTCGGACCATTTCATTTTTTTGCCTCCTGGCAACAGCCATCCCCTTTTGCTTGTATTGCACATGTAAACGGAAGTTTCATGCGCGTGCTGTCGGCGCAAAGCCGCTCAAAGTCGTTTACAAGCATGGCATCGCGCGCCGCTAAAGAACCACCATAAAACGTCTGCGCCATGGGCGCGATTTCTCGCGGCTACCCGACCAACTTTCGGGTTTTGACCATGAACAGCCACCCGATGCCCTTGTGATATCTGGAGGAGACCCGATTTGGTCAATTCGTCATGGTTGAACGGCAGCTAAACGAGCTTGAGTGGAAAAACCGGACAGGCGGCTCGGCGCTAGATTAGGAAAGCTGGAGGCAGATCATCGTGGACGTAGATTTTTCACACCTTAATCTGACGTACCTGATTCAGGCGCGCGACCTGTGCAGGGAGGATCCGGAGATGGCGGCGCTGTTGCTCGACATACCTCCCCATCTTGCCGCTGCCCTGTCAACGACAGATCCGTCGGCCTTGTCGTATGTCGGTGCCGTGAGCCTGCCACTGGTTTCGCCGCGCGGCAATATGCAGTGGTGGCACCGGTTGTTCGACGCACTGCGGGAGAACGATCCGGCCGAAATACAGGCTGTCGTCCGTCAACTCGGCTTCTCACTTTCGAACCCGGGCCGCGGAGCCGATTGATGGACATCATCGGCCAGTTGCGCAGCTCCGGCGTGCATCTTTGGAATAACCGCTCCGACGCCAACGGCAGCGCGCTCACAAACACAGACGCTTACCGGCAGGCCAAGGCGCACATCGAAGCCATACTTCTGATCGAACTGGGTGCGCGCTCGCCTCTGGTGTGCCGGCTGACGAAACTCCCGAGGGCAACCGTCAAGCAGCTCTATCGGCGCATTCATGGGCGTCCTTCGCCCGCCGGACAGGGGCCTTTTACCGACGCCTGGTATCTGCAGAATGGCGAGCACATGTTGCACGCCAACATCGTCTGGCGATTGAACGAGGCGCTTGAGGGACTCAAGCGCGAGCCGTCGGAACGGTTGATCAACCTGTACGAAATGTATGTGATTACCGTCGACGAGCCGCTCCTGGATGTGGCACACGTCGAACTCGTGCCGCGCCTCCTGAAAGCCGGCATCTGGTTAACGCATTCGTGCGCATCCTGCGGCGATTATTACGTTTCGCCGGTCACCGACATCGAGAACGTCTGTCCTGCCTGCGCAATGCAGCATCTATACCGCTGCCCGGACTGCAATAGCGCTCTTAAGCCGCACGAGGTCGGCCGCCGGGTCGAACATTGCCCGCAGTGCGGAAAGCGCTTGCACCATTTAGCAACCTGACCGGGTTCGGCCTTCAGCGCTCGATCTGAAATCGAATTGCGGCATCGCTTGCGGCCGGCGAGCGGCCAAGGCCGATCTCACCCTTGTCGCGCAGCGTGAGGCGATCGCGGCGGACGAAGACTTCGGCGCCGTTTTCGGGTTGCACGTAGGTACCGTTGGTGCTGCGATCGGTGAGGATGAAGCGGCCGAAGCGATATTCGACCTCGACGTGCAACCTGGATGCGAAATGGTCCGGCACGACGAGGTCGTTGCGGGATGAGCGGCCGATCGTGCAGCGCGGCTTGTCGCCGCCGATGGTGCAGCGGCCGACGCCGCACTCCAGCGTCAGCACCGGGCCGCGGTGTGCCGAGTCGCCGGGCTGCCGCAGCGGCGAGATCATCACCGTCATATCAGCGTGGCTCCAGACGACTTCATGCAGATCGATTGCGCCACGCTTGCCGCGAATCGTATGCGGGCCCAGATCATGAATACGCTCGTGCCAATCATCGCCGAGCGCTTCCACCGTGTCTTCGGTCGCGAGAATCTGCTCCGGCTTCGCCAGGGAAGTGATGCGCGCGGCAGTGTTCACCACGTCGCCGTACACATCGCCGTCTTCGAGTAATGCCAGCCCGGTATGCATGCCGACGCGAATTGC
>DASSOO010000082.1:0-2029 GCA_035700455.1 Gammaproteobacteria bacterium | reverse complement strand
TACGCCCGCCTCGAGCGCGCCCCTTCAATGGCGGTTCAGGTGATGACGACCTGCCCGGCGCTTGCCGGCAAGCAACTGACATACCATGTCGTCAATGCCGATGGTCAGTTACTCGATTGGGATGTCATGAGCCGCTCAAGCATCGCTTTGAAGCGCTCTGTCAATGGTCGACAGACGCTGGCGGCGGCGACGCTCCATTTGGCAGCGGATGCCGGCGCGCAAGCTGTCTGGACGGCTACTTTGCCAATCAATCTGTACCGTTACCGATTTAGCGCGCCGCGGGACCTGCGGTTCATTATCGACGTTATGGACGATCATGGATCGCTGTTTCTACGCGCGCCGTCGCCGGCCGCGCAGGTGACGGTCGATTACGATCTGCCACGGGTGCGGAAGCTCTACCAGGTCGTTCCGCGCCTGATACCGGCCGGCAGCCTGGCGTGGCTCCCCGTCGTTTACGACTTCTATTCGCCGCGTGCGAAGCAGACCATCTTCCGGCTATCGGAATCGTTTCTTCGCAAGCCGAGTCGGTATCGTGAAGACAGCCGCCGGGTGTCGTTGCCGGAGTTGCGCAAGGGCGATAACTGGCACACCGTGTGGCTGTATGCCGACACGCCAGCGGCCGGCGTTTACAGTGTTACGGCTGGTTTCGTCAACGGCCCGCATACCTGGTACGGCGATATCTTCACGGCTGACGGCACGACCGCGCTGGTGATTAATCCGTTCCTGTTCTTTCTGTGCGGTTTCGCGGGTATCTGGTTTTTGTTCCGCTTTTGCGAGCGCGTGGTGAGTTCGCCGCACTGGTACAGCAAGTCGATTTATGCGCTGGCGGCGGCGCTCGTGTTTTACATCGTCATCCTGCCGACGGTGCTGACTGCGGTGGGACTTGCAGCGATCGTCACCTACTGGTTTGTCCGCAAGCTCCTGCATGCGACTCCAGACAGCTACGGGCGCGTGCTGCTGATCTCCGGATTCGCCTTCGGACTTGCGATGGAGCTTTACTGGGGCGCCGGCATCCTGGGCGCATACATGCATGCGATAGTACTATCGGCCGCGCTGCAGGGCGTGCTGGTTTTTCTGCTGTGTCTGCCGTTCCGGCGCCGGTACGGCGTGTGCGCCGGAATCGTCGCAGGCTGGTTTGTGCTGTGGTTGGTGGTGTACCTCACGTTCGATATTTACACCAGGTTCTTCGGTCAGGTGCCGAAGCTCGACATCCTGACTTATGCCGGCCAAGGGGGCGCACTCACGCATGAAATTATCGGGCTGTTCCGTCCGGCCGACTGGGCAGGCATCGGCATCTGGTGCTTTTTTCCAACCGCGGTGTTGACCGGTCTGTATCGCGTGCGCATGCTGAACCGCATCCGCTCGCAGGCCAATGACATGCCGATCACCGTGGGCGCTTGAGCGTGCGCGTCTTGCATGTCTTCAAGCTGTACCTGCCTTTCCGTGGCGGGATTATTTCGGTGATCGAAGCACTCGCCAAGGGGTTGCGGGCCGATGTCCACGCTCGCGTGCTGGTTGCGGCGGAGCGGGGCATCGGAAGACAGGAAGTCGTCGATGGCGTGCCGGTGCGGCGGGTCAGCTCCGCCGGGCAGTTGATGGCATTGCCGATGGCGCCTACGCTGCCGTTCTGGTTCTGGTCCGGCGCGCGGTGCGCCGACATCGTCGATTACCATTATCCATTTCCGCTCGTCGATCTGGCAGCAAGCCTTTGGTTCCCGGCCGATACCGCACTCGTGGTGCATTGGCACAGCGACATCGTCGCGCAGCGACGCACGGGGCGCCTGCTTACGCCATTCATTCGGCGCTGTCTGCGACGGGCGGAGCGCATCATCGTCGCGACGCCGTTTCACATCGAGCAGTCGCCAATTCTCCGGGAGTTTCGGAACAAGTGTGAAGTGGTGCCGTACGGAATCGATGCCGCCGCGTGGGCGGTCCTTGGACCGGAGCAGCGCGAGCGGATCGAACGGCTGCGCAATTGCCAGCCGCGGCTGGTACTCGCGGTCGGCCGACTCGTGCCGTACAAGGGCTT
>DASSOO010000081.1:0-5491 GCA_035700455.1 Gammaproteobacteria bacterium | reverse complement strand
TTTATGCTTATCCCGTCCCGCATCATCGTCGGCCTCTCCGGCGGCGTCGATTCCGCCGTCGCGGCCCTGTTGCTCGTCGAGCAGGGCCACCGTGTCGAAGGCCTGTTCATGGATAACTGGGACGATGACGACGGCTACTGCACCGCGGCAGAAGACTTCCAGGACGCGCGCCAGGTCGCCGAGACGCTGGGTATCCCGTTGCACAGGGCAGACTTCGCGGCCGAATACCGCGAGCGCGTATTCGCGCATTTTCTCGAGGCGCACCGCCGGGGCCTCACGCCAAACCCGGACGTGCTGTGCAACAGCGAGATCAAATTCAAAGCGTTCCTCGACCACGCAAGACGGCTGGGCGCCGAACGGATCGCGACCGGTCACTATGCCCGCCTGAAGCGCGACGGCGACGGCGTCACGCTGCTGCGCGCGGCTGATGCCGCCAAAGACCAGAGCTACTTCCTGCATGCGGTCGACAGCACGGCGCTCGCGCAGGCTGTGTTTCCGGTCGGCGACCTGCAAAAGCGCGAAGTCCGTACCGAAGCACGCGCAGCCGGCTTCGATAATTTCGACAAGAAGGACAGCACCGGCATCTGCTTTATCGGCGAGCGCCGCTTTCGCGAGTTCCTCGAGCGCTTTCTGCCAACCGCGCCGGGCGACATGGTGACGCCGGACGGCGAAGTCATCGGCCGTCACCAGGGGCTTGCGTTCTACACGCTCGGCCAGCGCCAGGGCCTTGGCATCGGCGGGCGGCGCGACACTAGCGATGCGCCGTGGTATGTCGCCGCGAAGGATATGCCGACGAACCGCCTGATCGTCGCCCAGGGCCACGACCACCCGCTGCTGTTCAGCGAGGGGCTGCGTGCATCCGCGCTGCATTGGATTGCAGGCGCACCGCCGGCCGAAAGCTTTCGCTGTACCGCCAAAATTCGCTACCGGCAGGCGGACCAGCCATGCCGCGTCGACACCGACGGCGAGTCGGCAAACGTGCGTTTCGAGACACCGCAGCGCGCGGTTACGCCGGGACAGTATTGCGTCTTCTATGACGGTGAGGTGTGCCTTGGCGGTGGTGTGATTGAAAAAGCTGAAGCAGCCGATGCGACTGCCCTACCTCGGAATGACGCAAGTCGGGCGAATGGGCTGGCCATAGAGCGCCGCGCGCGGCTGTTATAATAAGCAGCTTTCTCGACTTCTCGCGCGGAATCCACACCATGAAAAACAGCTTCAGCGCCCGGCAGAACCTGACTGTCGGCGGCAAGACCTACGAAATCTGCAGCCTCACCGCCCTCGCCCAACTTTTTCCGGAGGCCGCCCGGCTCCCCTACTCGCTCAAGATCCTGCTCGAAAACCTGCTGCGCTTCGAGGACGGCGAAAATGTCACCGCGGCCGACATCGAGGCGCTGGCGAAGTGGAACCCGCACGAGGAACCGAGCCGCGAGATCGCGTTCACGCCCAGCCGCGTGATCCTGCAGGACTTCACCGGCGTGCCGGCGGTCGTCGACCTCGCCGCGATGCGCGATGCCGTCGTCAAGCTCGGCGGCAAGGCCGAGGCCATCAATCCGCTGTCGCCGGCGGAACTGGTCATCGACCACTCGGTGCAGGTGGATGTGTACGGCACGCCCACGGCATTCGCACGCAATGCCGAAATCGAGTTTGAGCGCAACCGCGAGCGCTACTCGTTCCTGCGCTGGGGTCAGAATGCCTTCGACAACTTCAAGGTCGTGCCGCCGGATACCGGCATCGTCCACCAGGTCAACCTCGAATATCTCTCGCGCGTCGTGTTCGGCGCCGAGCAGGACGGCGTGCTGCGCGCCTATCCCGATACCCTCGTCGGCACCGACTCGCACACAACGATGGTCAACGGCCTCGGCGTGCTCGGCTGGGGTGTCGGCGGCATCGAGGCCGAAGCAGCGATGCTGGGCCAGGCGATCACGATGCTGATTCCGCAGGTCGTCGGCGTGAAGCTCACCGGCAAGCTGCCGGAAGGCGCGACCGCGACTGACCTCGTGCTGACGATCACGGATCTCCTGCGCCGCCGCGGCGTCGTCGGCATGTTCGTGGAATTCTTCGGCGATGGCCTCGCACACTTGCCGCTGGCCGATCGCGCGACGCTCGGCAACATGTCGCCGGAGTTCGGCAGCACCTGCGCGATTTCGCCGATCGACAAGGAGACGCTCAACTACCTGCGCCTGTCCGGCCGCGGTGAGGAGCAGATCGCACTGGTCGAGGCCTACGCAAAGGCGCAGGGCCTGTGGCACGAAGAAGGCGCTGCCGAGCCGACGTACACCGACGTCCTCGAAGTCGACCTCGGTTCGATCGAACCGAGCATTGCCGGCCCGAAGCGCCCGCAGGACCGCATCCCGCTGAAAAGCGCAAAGCAAACGATCGCGCACCACGTCCAGACATTCGCGGCAGAGCGCACCACCAGGCGCGCCGACACGCGCCGCTTTGAAAACGAAGGCGGCGACACCGGCGTCGGCTCGCCGCGCAACCAGCGCACCGAAGGCAGCGCGCCGATAAAAATCGACGGCAAGAGCTTCGATCTCGATGACGGCGCGATCGTCATCGCCGCGATCACGAGCTGCACCAACACCTCGAATCCGGCCGTGATGATCGGCGCCGGCCTGCTGGCACGCAAGGCGCGCGAAAAAGGGATCGACGTCAAGCCGTGGGTCAAGACCAGTCTGGCGCCCGGGTCGCGCGTCGTCACCGACTACCTCAAGAAAGCCAACTTGCTCGACGACCTTGCCGCGCTCGGCTTCAACCTCGTCGGCTACGGCTGCACCACCTGCATCGGTAATTCGGGTCCGCTGCGCGACGAAATCAGCGGCGCGATTCGTGAGCACGACCTGATCGCCTGCGCGGTGCTTTCGGGCAACCGCAACTTCGAAGGCCGCATTCATCCCGACGTCAAGATGAACTTCCTCGCGTCGCCGCCCCTGGTCGTCGCCTACGCGCTCGCCGGCTCGATGAACGTCGACCTCAACAACGAGCCGCTCGGCAACGGCAAGGACGGCAAGCCGGTGTACCTGAAAGACATCTGGCCAAGCCAGCACGACATCCAGCAGGCGATTGCCGGCCACATCGACGCCGGTATGTTCAAGCAGGGCTACGGCAGCGTGTTCGCCGGTGACAAGAACTGGAACAGCCTGGCGACGCCGGAAGGCGCGATATACGAGTGGGAGGCAGCGTCAACGTACGTGCAGAACCCGCCCTACTTCGTCGACATGACGCGTAATGCACAGCCGGTCGCGGACATCGCCGGCGCGCGCGTGCTGGCGCTGCTCGGCGACTCGGTCACCACCGACCACATCTCGCCGGCGGGCAGCATCGCGAAGAACAGCCCCGCCGGCAAATATCTGATGGAGCATGGCGTCGAGCCGCGCGACTTCAATTCCTACGGCTCCCGCCGCGGTAACCACGAAGTGATGATGCGCGGTACCTTCGCCAATATCAGGCTGCGCAACCAGCTTGCCCCGGGCACCGAAGGCGGCTTTACGGTGCACATCCCGAGCGGCGAACAAATGACGATCTACGACGCCTCGGTGCGCTACCAACAAGAAGGCACGCCGCTGGTTGTCATCGCCGGCAAGGAATACGGCACCGGTTCGTCGCGCGACTGGGCCGCTAAAGGCACGCTGCTGCTGGGAGTCAAAGCCGTCATCGCCGAAAGCTTCGAGCGCATCCACCGCTCGAACCTCATCGGCATGGGCGTGCTGCCGCTGCAGTTCATGAACGGCGATACCGCCGGGTCACTCGGCCTCACCGGCACGGAAGAATACTCAATCGAAGGCCTCGACAACGGCGACGCAAAGGAAGTCACCGTGCACGCCAAAGGCGACGGCGGCGAGAAGACGTTCAAGGCACACGTCCGCCTCGACACGCCGAAGGAACGCGACTACTACCGCAACGGCGGCATCCTGCACTACGTCCTGCGCCAGTTGGCTGCTGCTTAGCTGGCTCTCTCCCTTTCCCCTTGGCTGCCGCCGCAGCCAAGGGGAGTTGGAGGGAGATTCGTTTCGCTCAGTCGCCCCTCGCCTTTTCCGACTTCACATCTTTCATGCAATCCGCCCGATCCTTGACCGGCGGCAAATATGGCTTGAGCTGTGTCACGTCCTTCGCCAGTTTCAGCCCCTGACCGTGCAGCTCACCTATGGTTGGGCAGATCTTGCCCGCGGCATCAGCGGTGAACTTGTCCGCCTTCGCATCGATGCTTTTTTCTTCATCCTCGCCATTCAGCAGCAGCCCGATCGTCGCGTGCCAGATAGTGCTGAGCGCAAAACGTGCAGCGTGCCGTCCCACGTCCGCGGCATCGTCCTTCAGCACTCTCAACTGCGTCACATAGCTGGCAACTTCAGCGCGCTGTGCAACAGACAGATCGATCGCCTGAGCGCCGATCATTACACCACCGCCATTATCCACGACCGCATCCGGTAGTCCTTTTACTTTGAAGGTTGCGCCATCGTTTGTGAGGCTGATGCTGCGGCCGTTACCGTTGTTGAAGATCGTGCCATCGGGACCGCCGAAGGTTAAATCCAAATCCGATTGTCCCGCCGACGCTGCCAGTGGAAGCGCCAACACCGATAGCAGAAGCGAAATCCAAAGTGCCGACTTGTTCATTTTTCGAACCCTCCATGAAACATTCTCTACCGCGCCGACATCAGGGTCAAAGAGCTGCGGTCACTCCGTTACTGTTCCATCATCGCTGTCGCCGGATCAAGTTTCGCAGCGCACCGGGCCGGCAGCCAGACCGCCACAAGCGCTACCGCAGCCAATACGGCTGCTGTCCCCACCAGTACCACCGGATCGTACGGTGCAACATCGAAAAGCTGCGCTGCCAGAACGAAACCCGCGATCACTGCCAGCAGCAAACCTGCAATCAAGCCGGCCGCCAGCAGTTTGAGGCCATCCTTGATGATCAGCCACATCAGGTTTCCGGGCAACGCACCGAGCGCCAGACGCACCCCGCACTCCACCGTGCGCTGCCCGACGGCATAGCTCATTACGCCGAACACGCCGATGAATGCAAGCGCCAGTGCGATGCCGCCGAACACTGCGACCAAATTTAGCGTCGCCTGTCGCTTATTGAGCGTTTCGAGCATGCGGCCATGAATCGGCTCGACGTTATAAAGCGCGACAGCCGGATCAACCGTGCGAACGGCGTCGCGCAGCGCTGCGGACAGCGAACTTGGGGAAACCGACGTCTTGATGACAATGCCGAGCGTGGGCAGGCCTTGAATCGGGACCTGGCTGTAGGGCAGGTAAATCGTTCCGCGTTCCACCGGCTCGGAGAGCGAGTAAATTTTGAGTGTCGGCACGATGCCGACGACGGTGAACCATTTTTCGGCATACCGGCCCGGTATCTGTATCTGCTTTCCGATTGCATCGCCGTGCGGGAAGGCTCGTTCGGCGAGCAATTGATTGATGACGATAACCTGCCGGTCGGCGTTGCGATCCCGGAGATCGAACCCGCGGCCTTTCAGTATCGGAACATCGAGCG
>DASSOO010000080.1:0-10916 GCA_035700455.1 Gammaproteobacteria bacterium | reverse complement strand
GTTTTTCAACGGCTTCGAGGCGAGCACGTTCAACAATTTCAGCCAGATCGTATTCGCTTTCGCGGTTACCCCGACGCTGCTCGCGGTCGGCGTCGGCTACGCGCTGCTGATGGGCCTGATCGGAGGACTCCTGCCGGCTTTCCGCGCGATGCGAATCCCCATTGCAGCGGCGCTGCGGGGTCTTTGAATCCGGTTCGTGTTAGTTAGCCGACGCTGCTAGAATAGCGGCGTTCCACCACGGCGGAGGGGGCGGCAACGATGGCTGATGAAAAGAACCTGAATCTCGAGCAGCACCTGCAGTCCAAGTCGACCTGGCTGCGGCTGTTCTACATGATCGTGCTGGGAATCTGTTTCGGCATCGCCGAAAGCGTGGCCACCGTCGTGGTGTTGTTCCAGTTCTTTCACGTCCTGTTCACCGGTGAGCACAACGCCAACCTGCTGCGCTTTGGCGAGAAACTGAGCCTCTATTTCGCCCAGATCGCCCGCTACATGACCTACAACACCGAGGCCCGCCCGTTTCCGTTTGCGGCCTGGGGCGAAACCGAAGCCGCCGCCGACGTTTTGGAGCCCGCGGACGAGCGGTAACCGAGTCGCTTCCGCGGTTGCGGCGACACCGGGAATAATGTCGACTTACTGCCGGGCCACGGGCGACAAGGCCTGCGGCTCATAACGTCTCACGCAGCTTCTTCAATGCGCCGCCCCAGGCGATCACCTGGTCGAACAGCGTGGCAAGAGGCTCTTCGTTACGCGGGTGCGGCTTGAAGTCGCGCATGTTTTCGAAGTCGGTGAACAGCGACAGCATGACTTGCGCACGCACGTCGGCGATCTGCAATTCCGCCATCACGCCGCGTAAATGTTCCACCGAGCGCGTACCGAGGGCACTGCCGTAGCTGACGAAGCCGGCGGCTTTGTTGTTCCATTCGGCATAAATGAAGTCGATGGCGTTTTTCAGCGCCCCCGGGATGCCGTGGTTGTATTCGGCGGTGACAAACACGAAGGCATCGAAAGATCCGATCTTGGCGGCCCAGGCCCTGGTGTGTTCCTGGGTGTACTGGTTCAGCGAAGGAGGGATCGGTTCGTCGAGCAGCGGCAGGTCGTAATCGCGGATATCGACCAGCTCGAATTCGGCATCGCTGCGCCTGGTCGCGCGGTCGTAGACCCAGTGGGCGACGGCTTCGCCGACGCGGTTGGGGCGGGTGCTTCCGATGATGATGGCGATTCTGATCATTTGGCCGATCCTCCTTGAACGCTTGCAATCCGTTGTGGAGAAGATACCACGGCGGTGCCGGGCGCGCTTCCGCACGCCTTCAGTCGTCGACGGTGATAAGCTTGATGCGGCCGGCGGCACCGCTGCGGATCGAGACCCTGTTTCGAGGCAGCCCGAACCGCTCGGCCACCAGCGCAATCAACTCCCGGTTTGCCTTGCCGTCAACCGGAGGCGCCTTGATGCGGGCCAGCCAGGAACCGTCGTCCAGCAGCGCCAGCCCGGAAACGCGCGAATTCGGTTTGACCTTGATCCGGAGAGTCTTCATCGTCGGTCGCCGTCATGCACCGGCGGCCAAGGATACGCGGCGGAGCCGTATCCGACCATGCCGGCGGCACCACGCGGGCCGCTCGTGTAAAATCCGGAAGCGCAGGCCCGTCAGGGGTGCGGATCGGGAACCGAATGCCGGACGCGAACGAACCCGAACAAATACGCTTGATGCAGCGACTGGTCGAACTGTCGCTCAAGCGTACGCAGATGTCCGCCGACCGCTCCGAAATGTCGGCGGAACGCTCCTACATGAATGCCGAGCGCACCTTGTCGGTGTGGATCCGCACCGCGCTCGCGATGATGATCTTCGGCATCGCCATCGACCGCTTCGGCCTGTTGCTGCACCAGTTGCCGATCAAGGTCGGCCGCGCGCATTTTTATTCCAACACCGTGTCCAATCTTACCGGCTCGGCGCTGGTGGCACTCGGCGTGCTGATGGTCGTCACGACCGGCCTGCGCTTTCTGGCCTATGCTGCCGTCTACCGCCGCGAGCACAAGCCGCCGGCCCATCATGGCCCGTACCTGGCTCCGTTTTTTGCATTGATGACCGCCGTGTTCGGGATTGTTCTGCTTGTCGTCATGCTCACCGCGGTTCGGTGAAGAAAGCCGGCCGCGAATCTGACTGCGCGGGTTCCGCCATACCGGACGAGATCTATTTCGAGTCCGAAGGCTGCTGGATCGCCGAACTGTGGAATACACCCGGCGACGAAGCTGTCTCCATCGCGCGGGCACGCGTCGAGCCGGGCGTTACGACGCAATGGCATAAACTCCGCCGCATCGTGGAACGGTACCTGTTACTGGACGGAGAAGGGCGCGTCGAAGTGGGCGATGCGCCGCCGCGTAACGTGCGTGCGGGAGACGTCGTCGTGATTCCGCCCGACACGCGCCAGCGCATTTGCAATATCGGCGCGGGCGATCTGATCTTCCTGGCGGTTTGCACGCCGCGCTTCCGCGCCGAGGCCTACGAGAGTCTCCCCGGCTGAACTGCGGAAAGTTCAGTGCGCGGCGTAGGCGTCGATGCGCCAGCCGTTGGCGTTGATGACTTGCAATTTTACCGCCCGGCGCGCGGCGGCTCCGCCATGTGCGCGCTCCACGCTGGTCACGTAGACAATCTCGCCCGTGACCGTGCACGCGCCATTGGCCGCCGGTTGCACGGTATTCACGTCGATTCGTGCCGGCCACGGGCTGGAAACCCGCCGCCCCGGGGCGGCTGTAGGGTCGGCGAGCCATGTCTGCAGCAGTTGGGGCGTGACGAAAGGCGCATAGGCACGCCGGATATCGCGCTTCAGCATCGCCATTGGCGCCAGCAGCGACACCCGTTTCAGAGCCAGGCCGAACCGCTCGACGACGGTTCTGACTTCAGGCGCGTCGCAACCCTTGCTGGCGGCAGGCGCTACCTGCGGTTCGCGGCCGCAAGCGCCCAACAGCAACGCCGCGAACGAAACCGCGTACAAGCATGCGCGCTTACCTGTCGGGTACATGGCATCTATCCCGCCAGCGACTGTCGCAACGCGCGCTTTCTGACCGCCCGTGTCGCCAGGCTGACGGCCAGCAGTACAACGACGTTAAGAATCAGCGCCGCGATGCCCGGGTTCAAATCGTGCAGCGCAGGCGGGAAGAGCGTTGCGATACGACCGGCGTGTGCCGGCGCCAGCGTCAGCCAGGCTACCGCCCCCATTCCGGCGACGATCCCTGCCGCCGCGCCTTGCTTGGTACCGATGTGATTCGGGAACAGGCTCAGCAACAGCGACGGGAACAGTTGCGTGACGAAGCTGTAGGCCATCAGCAGCAGCGCGACGATGCCTTTACCGCCGGCGAAGGTAAAGTAGATCGCCACCAGCGCGACGGCGGGCACCAGCCACTTGGCGAGGCTGGCAACCTGGTCGTCCGTGGTCGATTTGCGTAACGCCTGGTAGATGTTGCGCGCCGCGAGCGTGGCCGTCGCCATCATCAGCATCGCACCCGGCACCAGCGCCGCGAGCAGTCCCGCGGCGCCGATCAGCCCGAGCACCCACGGCGGAAACGTCTGCAGCGAAATCTGCAGCAGCGCGAGATCGTTGTTGGCGAGATGCGGTATCTCTCCGATCGCCGCAAAGCCGACGAAGAACACGAACAGCAGCACGAGTTGATACAGCGGCAGCCAGATCGCGTTTTTGCGAAACACGCGCTCGTTCCGCGCGGAGTAGGCCGAACCGAAGGTGTGCGGCCACATGTAAAACCCGAGCATCGTCAGGCAGACGGTCGAGGCGAACCACACCGGGCTGTTGCCGTGCGCCGGCAGCTTCAGGAAGCCCGGCTTCGCGTGGTCTATCGCACCGAACATCTGTTCGAAGCCGCCGTGGTAATGCAGCGGCAGGTAAATGCCGAGGAATACAACAACTCCGAGGATCATCAGGTCCTTCAGTGCGGCAGTCCATGCCGAGCCGCGCAGGCCGGAAGCCATCACGTAGAGCGTAATCACGCCCGCGCCGATCCAGACAGCCGCGCTGCCCGAGATGGCGCCGTAGGACGTCGTCTCGACGATGAGCTTGAGTCCCTTGAATTGCAGCACCAGGTACGGAATCATCGCGACGATGCCAACGACGCCGACCAGCACGCCGAGATAGGGACTGGAATATTTCGCCGCAAAGAAGTCGGACTGCGACACCAGGCCGTGCGCCTTCGCATAGCGCCAGATCGGCGGCAGCAGCCAGTACGACATCACGTAGGCAAGCGTGCCGTAGGCAATGATGAACAGGGCCGGGCCGCCTTTACCATAGGCCCAGCTGCTGCCGCCGAGAAACGTGAAGGTCGTGTAGATTTCGCCGGCGAGCAGCAGGAACACGAACACGCTGCCGAGCCCGCGCCCGCCGACTGTCCATTGCTCGAGGTTCATGTCGCGCCCGGCGCGCGCCAGCACGCCGAGGACCAGCGCGGCGAGAAAAAAGAATCCGATGATGAGCAGCGCCGCGTTCATCGGTCCGGCGCCCGGTTGCGTGGATCGAGGCGATAGACGATCGCCATGACCAGCGAGGACAGGACGACCCACAGCACGATCCAGAACATGAAGAAGGGCAGGCCGAGGACATACGGCTCGACGCGGTTGGCGAAGAATGCGCCGCCGACCAGCGCGATGAACGGAATCAGTGCCAGCAGCCAGACTCTTCGCACGATGCTTCCCGGTTGCAACGGACCTGCCGACCATAACACAGCTGCCTGTGCCCGCGGGCGGTAAATCCTTTATGCTAGCCATAGGGTCCGGCAGCGGCCGGGCCGGCAGGGAAGGTGCGAAAGCAATGGCTGCCACGGATACAGACGGCGAATCATCGGCGGGCGCTCATTCGCGCGAGCCGCGCCACGCGATCGTGTTCATGCTGGACGTCGACGATACGCTGCTCGACAACGATCGCTTCGAAACCGATTTGGGAGCGCGCATCGAAGAAGCCTTCGGCGCCCGCGGCCGCGCGCGCTACTGGAAAATCTACGAGACGCTGCGCGCCGAAGTGGATTACGCCGATTATCTCGGCGCGCTGCAGCGCTTTCGCGCCGAGGCGCCGGATGCGCCGGGGCTGCTGGCGCTGTCGGCCTACCTGCTGCGGTACCCGTTCGCCGAGCGGCTCTACCCGGGTTCGCTCGAAACGATCGCACGGTTGCGCAAATCCGGGCCGGTAGTACTGTTGTCGGATGGCGACATCGTGTTCCAGCCGCACAAGATGTGCATGTCGGGCCTGTGGGATGCAGTCGATGGACAGGCATTGATCTACCTGCACAAGGAGCAAATGATCGATGCGATCGAGCGGCATTTTCCGGCGCGGCATTACGTAATGGTGGACGACAAGCAGCGCGTGCTCGCGGCGATGAAGTCGAGCTTGCGCGCGAGGCTGACTACCGTGCTTGTGCGCCAGGGGCACTATGCACTGGACCCGGAGAACGAACGGCGCTATGCCCGCGCCGACATCAGCCTCGGCGCCGTCGGCGAACTGGCGGCTTATGATGCAGCAGCCCTCAAGGCTGCGGCGAGGACTCAAGAACGAGGAGCAAGGACGACATGAAGGCGACGCAACAATTGCACGATCTTGGCCAGAGCCTGTGGCTCGACAACATTACCCGCGGGCTGTTGACCGGCGGCGGCCTCAAGCGCTACATCGACGAATTTTCGATCACCGGCCTGACGTCCAACCCTACGATCTTCGATAAGGCGATCAAGGAAGCGGATTTCTACGATGCCGCGATCCGCGAGAAAGCGCGGGCGGGCAAATCCGGCGAGGCGCTGTTTTTCGAGCTCGCGATCGAGGACCTGACCGCGGCGGCCGATCTGTTTCGGCCGGTGCACGAGGCAACCGGCGGGATCGACGGCTGGGTTTCGCTCGAACTGCCGCCGGCGCTCGCGAGCGATACCGCGGGCAGCATCCGCGAAGCGGCCCAGTTGCACCGGCGGGCGCAACGGCCAAACCTGTTCATCAAGATTCCGGGTACGGCGGCGGGCGTGCCGGCGATCGAGGAATCCATATTTGCCGGCGTGCCGATCAATGTGACGCTGTTGTTCTCGCGCGCGCAGTACCAGGCCGCTGCCGAAGCCTACCTGCGCGGCATCGAGCGGCGTCTGGCCGCCGGCCGCGATCCACAGGTAGCATCGGTGGCTTCGATTTTCGTCAGTCGCTGGGACGTGGCGGTGCAGGACGAGGTCCCGGCGGCACTGCGCGATCGCCTTGGCATCGCCGTCGCGATGCAGGCCTACCAGGCTTACCGCGACCTGCTCGGATCGGAGCGCTGGCGGAAGCTCGCCACTGCCGGCGCGCGTCCGCAGCGGCTGCTGTTCGCGAGCACCGGTACCAAGGACCCTCGCGCATCGGACACGCTGTACGTCGAAGCGCTGGCAGCGTCCGACACCATCAACACGATGCCCGAGAAAACGCTGCAAGCGTTCGCCGATCATGGCAAGCTGCACGGGGTGCTGCCGGAAGACGGCGGGGACGCCGAAGAAGTACTCGCGGAATTCGGCCGCGCCGGCATCGATTGCGACGCGCTCGCGGCGCGGCTCCAGCGCGAAGGCGCCGACAAGTTTGAAAAGTCGTGGCAGGATCTGCTCCGCAGTATCGAGGACAAGAGCAGCGCTCTTCGGAAAAAGGCAGGCTGAGTTTCCATGGTCAGCAATCCGAAATCCGGCCATCCCTTGCTGGTGGATCGTCCCGCCTGGCGCGCGCTCGAAGCGCACCGCCGCGCTTTGCGCAACCTGCACCTGCGCGAATTGTTCGCGGACGATCCGCACCGCGGCGAACGACTGACGGCCGAGGCCGCCGGGTTGTACCTCGACTACTCCAAGAACCGCATTACCAACGAAACATTGAAGCTGTTGCTGGAACTCGCCGACGATTGCGGCCTGCGCCGCCGCATCGACGCGATGTTCCGCGGCGAAAAGATCAATGCGACGGAGCAGCGTGCGGTGTTGCATGTCGCGCTGCGGGCGCCGCGCGATGCACGCATTGCCGTCGACGGTACCGACGTGGTGCCGGAAGTGCACGCGGTGCTCGACAAGATGGCACGCTTTAGCGAGCGCGTACGCAGCGGTGAGTGGCGCGGCCACCACGGCAAGCCGATCCGTAACATCGTCAATGTCGGTCTCGGCGGCTCCGATCTCGGTCCGATGATGGCGTACGAGGCGCTGCGTCATTACAGTCGCCGCGACATGACGTTCCGCTTCGTTTCCAACGTCGACGGCACCGATTTCAGCGAGGCGACGCGCGATCTCGATCCCGCCGAGACACTGTTCATTATCTGCTCGAAGACTTTCACCACGCTCGGCACGATGGCCAACGCGCACGCGGCGCGTGCGTGGTGCACCGAAGCGCTCGGCGACGAACAGGCGGTGGCGAAGCATTTCGTCGCCGTGTCGACGAATGCGGAAGCAGTGACACAGTTCGGCATCGACCGCGAGCAGATGTTCGGCTTCTGGGACTGGGTTGGCGGCCGCTATTCGATGGATTCGGCGATCGGCCTGTCGACGATGCTGGCCATCGGTCCCGAACGCTTCCGCGAAATGCTCGCCGGCTTCCACGCGATGGACGAGCATTTCCGGACCGCGCCTTTCGAACGCAACCTGCCGGTGCTGCTTGGCCTGATCGCGATCTGGAACAACAACTTTCTCGGCGCCGACAACGTCGCCGTGCTGCCATACGACCAGTACCTGCGCTACTTCCCCGAATATCTGCAGCAGCTGACGATGGAGAGCAACGGCAAACACGTCACCATCGACGGTGCGCGCGTCGACTATCAAACCGGGCCGATCTATTGGGGCCAGCGCGGCACCAACGGCCAACACTCGTTTTACCAGTTGATTCACCAGGGTACGACGCTGATACCGTGCGACTTCATCGGGTTTTGCTGCAGCCTCAACCCGGTCGGCAATCAGCACGACTTGTTGATGGCGAACCTGTTCGCGCAAACCGAAGCGCTGGCGTTCGGCAAGACCGCGGACGAAGTGCGCGCGGAGGGCGTACCGGAATGGCTGGTGCCGCATCGCGTATTCGACGGCAACCGGCCGACGAATACCATTCTTGCCGAGCAGCTCACACCGCATACGCTCGGCACGCTGGTCGGGCTCTACGAGCACAGCGTGTTTACGCAGGGCACGATCTGGAATATCGACTCTTTCGACCAGTGGGGTGTCGAACTCGGCAAGGTGTTGGCGAAGCGCGTCATTCCCGAACTCGAGAGCCCGGACGAGCCCGCGCTCATGCACGACAGCTCGACCAACGCGTTGATCCGGCGTTATCGCCGGCTCGCAGGAAAACAAAAATAGGAAACCTGCGACGAAAAGCGGGATGCCCGAACGCCGCTTCAGTAAATCAGGCAGAGGACCCCTGGCTGGCGACGATGCCGGCGGGCTTTCGCAACAGCGCCGCGCCGGCATCGGACTGGGCGATGCCGGCCGCACCCAGCAGTCCGGCGAGTCCGTACATAATGACGACGGTCGGCACTTCGCGCAGGCGCACGGCGAGGCGGCCCTTGGCCTCGAAACGTTCGCGGAAGGCGCTGCCGCGCAAACGTTCCAGCAGCACCGGCGGCAGGCCGCCGCCGAGGTAGACACCGTCCCAGGCGCCGAGCGTCATCGCGACGTCGCCGGCGACACCGCCGAGCACCGCGCAGAACGTTTCCACCGCGCGCCGGCACAAGGTATCGCTGTCGGCGCGCGCGGTAATGTCTTCGGGCGCGAGCGTCGCAGCTGGCGCACCGGCAATTTCGCTGAGCGCCGCGTGCAGATTCACGAGCCCCTGGCCGCTGACGAGCCGCTCGTTGGAGACATGTCCGAAACGCGCCGCGAGGCGCGCGAGCACCTCGCGTTCTTCGGCATTCGCCGGGGCGAAACTGCTGTGCCCGCCCTCGGTCTGCAGCGGTTCGAAACGGCCGCCGCGCAGCAGCAGGCCGCCGACGCCGAGGCCTGTGCCGGGACCGACGACGGCGAACGTCTGCGATTCCACGGCGCCGATCGTCGGCGCGGCGATATCGCCGATGGTTTCGATCTGGTCCGGATCGAGCAGCGGCAGGCACATGCTCATCGCGGTGAAATCGTTGACCAGGCGCACCGAGCGCATGCCCAGGGCCTTGCGCGTTGCCGCGCCGTTGACGCGCCAGCCGCTGTTGGTTGCAACGACGGTGTCGCCGTCGAACAGCCCGGCCATCGCGACGACGCCGCGCTCGGCGGTTGCGCCAATCTCTTCCAGATAGCGCCGCGCCGCCGCGTCGAAGGAATCGAAGTCCGCAACCCGATAGATGCGAATGCTGTCCTCGATCAGCGGCGGGTGACGATCGGCGGCGGCGAGGGCAAAACGGACGTTGGTGCCGCCGACGTCGGCGACGAGCATGGGCGAAGACAAATCTGGCATCCGGTTGTGCTGGCGTGAACAAGACGCGGGCGCGCGGTTGTACGGCCGCAGAGTTGGAGAGAATATACAACAAACCCGCTCAAGAAGGTGACGCGATGCAGCTTGGAATGATCGGTCTCGGACGAATGGGCGCCAACATGGTGCGCCGGCTGCTTGCGGCCGGTCATGAATGCGCAGTCTACGATACCCACGCCGAGGCGCGCGAGCCGCTGCGCAAAGCCGGCGCGACGGCCGCGGCGTCGCTGAAGGAATTTGTCGAGGCACTCGAGCCGCCGCGCGCGGTGTGGATGATGGTGCCGGCCGCGGTTGTCGACAGCGTCATGCGCGAAGTCGCTGCCTTGCTCTCGCCCGAAGACATTTTGATCGACGGCGGCAATTCGCATTACCGCGACGATCTCCGCCGTGCGCAGGAACTTGAAGCGCGTCACATTCATTACGTGGACGTCGGCACCAGCGGTGGCGTGTGGGGGCTTGAGGAAGGCTACTGCCTGATGATCGGTGGCGAAAAGGAAGTTGTCGCCCATCTCGATCCGATCTTCAAATCGCTCGCACCGGGGATCGGCGATGCGCCGCGCACGCCCGGGCGCGAAAAAGTGGCCGGCACCGCCGAGCAGGGCTATCTGCATTGCGGCGCGCATGGGGCCGGCCATTTCGTCAAGATGGTTCACAACGGCATCGAATACGGCCTGATGGAGGCCTACGCCGAGGGCCTCAACATTCTGCGTCACGCCGGCGTCGGTAACCAGGAGCAGAAGATCGATGCGGAAACCGCGCCGCTCACGAATCCGGAAGCCTACCGGTATGACTTCAACCTCGCCGATGTCGCCGAAGTCTGGCGCCGCGGCAGCGTGATCCGTTCCTGGCTGCTGGATCTGTCCGCGCACGCACTGCTCGGCGACCCGCAACTCGCGAATTTCCGCACCGCGGTAGCCGATTCGGGCGAAGGCCGCTGGACGCTGAAGGCGGCAATTGATATTTCGGTGCCGGCACCGGTGCTGAGCGCCGCGTTGTACGCGCGCTTTGCATCGCGCGGCGAAGACGATTTCGCCAACCGGCTGCTGGCGGCGATGCGTTATGAGTTCGGCGGCCACGCTGCCGATCGCGAAGCGGCGGGGCAGTCGTGAAGGCGCCGCCGCTGTCCGACGCGCTGGTCCTGTTCGGCGCGAGCGGCGACTTGGCGCGCAAGATGCTGTATCCGGCGCTGCAGTCGATGGCCAGGCGCGGCGTGCTCGACATTCCGGTCATCGGCGTCGCACGCTCGGGCTGGAGCCTCGACGACAT
This sequence comes from Gammaproteobacteria bacterium, assembly GCA_035700455.1. Lineage (GTDB taxonomy): Bacteria > Pseudomonadota > Gammaproteobacteria > Natronospirales > DASSBR01 > DASSBR01. Next base: position 239 of record DASSOO010000080.1, on the reverse strand, counting down.
GCGCGCACACGTACGCCGCAGCCTCGAAGAACACGGCGGTGTCGACGAGAAGGCATTCGCAAAGCTGGCGAAGCTGCTGCGCTACGTCGATGGCGATTACCGCGACATGGCGACGTTTGAGGCGCTGCGCCGTGCGCTCGGCAATGCGCGCCACCCGTTGCACTACCTTGCGATTCCGCCGGCGATGTTTCCGGTGGTTGTTAAAAGTCTCGGCAAAAGCGGTTCGGCGAAGGGCGGCC
>DASSOO010000079.1:0-2353 GCA_035700455.1 Gammaproteobacteria bacterium | reverse complement strand
GATCAGGATGTCGTCGGCCAGCAGCACCTTGAGTGGTGTACTTGCGGGCGCGTTCACCGGGACCGGCGTTTCCAGCGCGGCGGCGTCGCCGGCAGGGCAATCGAGTTCGAACCAGAACGTGGCGCCGCGCCCGGGCTCGCTGTCGAAACCAATGCGGCCGCCCTGGTCTTCGACGAGCCGCTTGCAAATCGCGAGGCCGAGGCCGGTGCCGCCGTAGCGGCGGTGGGTGGAGGCGCCCGCCTGTTCGAACAGTGCAAACAGTTTTGCGCCTGCTTCGGGTGCGATACCGATGCCGGTGTCGGTGACGCTGAAGCGCAGCCGGTCGCCGTCGCCGATGCGCCGGACATCGACTTCGATGCCGCCGCTGTCGGTGAACTTGATCGCGTTTGCCACCAGGTTGAGGACGATCTGTCGCAGGCGCGCCGGGTCGCCGCGCAGTACGTCCGGCACATCGCCGGCAATGCGAGTGCCCAGACTGAGTCCCTTGTCGCTGGCGCGCGCCTGCATGAGCATCACCATGCTGTCGAGCAGGCGCCCGAGGCTGAAGTCGACGCTTTCGAACACGAGCTTGCCGGCCTCGATTTTCGAGTAATCGAGAATGTCGTTCAGAATGGCGAGCAGTGCGTCGCCGGCGTGGCGGACGGTTTCGGCATATTCGCGCTGCCGCGTGTCCAGCGGCGAGCGCAGCAGCAACTGCACCATGCCCAGCATGCCATTCAGCGGCGTGCGGATCTCGTGGCTCATCATCGCGAAGAATGCCGATTTCATCCGGCTGGTGCGTTCGGCATAAATCATTTCGCGCCGCATCAGGAAATAGCGGAACAACGCCGCGAGCAAGAGTAGCAGCGCGGCCGCGTAACCTGTATAGGCCCACCACGTCCGCCACGGCGGCGGCAGGATGTGCAGTCGAATCGACGCACCTGCGTCATTCCAGATGCCGGCGGCGTTGCTCGCCCGCACCCGGAAGACGTAATCTCCGGGGTTGAGGTTGGTGTAGGTGGCAATGCGCCGGCCGGCGCCGGTGCCGAGCCAGTGGCGGTCGAAGCCCTCCAGCTTGTACTGGTAGCGGTTGGCCGCCGGCTGCGCATAATCGAGCGCCGCAAATTCGAAGCTGAAGACGTTCTGCCGGTAGTCAAGCGTCAGTTCCGGCAGATGCGACAGCGCCCGGCGCAGTGCGAACGTCTTTGCGTCCGCCGCAACCGGAACGGGCCGGTTCTCCAGCAGCAGCCGCGTCAGCACTACCGGCGGCGCGCGCGTGTCGCGTTTAAGCCCGATCGGGTTAAACGCGCTGAAACCGTCGATGCCGCCGACATAGAGCGTGCCGTCGCGTCCGCGGTGACAGGCGTAGGTGTTGTACTCGTTACCCTGCAAACCGTCGGCCGCCCTCCACGTGCGGAATCGGCCGTTCGCCGGATCGAACTCCGACAGGCCGTTATTGGTCGCGACCCAGATCATGCCCGCCGCGTCGCGCAGCACGCACACGGCGAGGTTGTCGGCGAGTCCGCTGTGCCGGTCGTAAAGCCGGAAGCGGCCCGACGCGGTATCGAAGCGTTCAAGACCGGCGTGGGTGGCGAGCCACAGTACGTCGCCGGCACCGCCGGCAATGCTGTACACGCTGTCATCGGCGAGGCTTTGCGGGTCGCCCGGCCGGTGGCGGTAGTGAACGAATCGGTCGTGCGCCGGATCGTAGCGGTCGAGGCCGCCCCCATCGGTTGCGATCCACAAGGCGCCGTGGCGGTCGCGGTAGAGATCGAGGACGCGGCCGCTGGCGAGGCTGGCGGCATTGCCGGAATCGTGGCGAAAATGTTTTGCCTTGCCGGTGGCCGGGTCGAAGCGGTCGAGGCCGCCGCCCCACAGGCCGACCCACAAGCTGCCGTCGCGATTTTCCAGCAGTGCATCGACTGAGTCGCCGCCAAGACTTGCCGCGTCGTTCGCCCGATGGCGGTAGTGGGTGAATCGGCCGGTGGCGGAGTCGAAACGGTCGAGCCCGCTCGCGTTGGTACCGATCCACAGCATTCCGTCGCGTGTCTGCAGCAGGGCGCGGATCGCGTCGCCGCCGAGGCTGCCCGCATCGTCCGGATCGTGGCGATAGTGGGTAAAGCGCCCGCTCGCCGGGTCGCGCCGGTCGAGCCCGTCGCCGTAGGTACCGATCCAGACGGCGCCGTCGCGCGTCTGGAGAATCGGCATGACGATGTTCTGGGCGAGACTTGCCGGATCGCCAGGACGGTGCCGGAAGGTATGGAACTGTTCGCGCAGCGGCAGGTATTTGTCGACACCGCCGCCGTGGGTGCCGATCCATACGATGCCGCCGGCGCCCTCGAAGATCGAGAAAATCGCGTTCTGGCTGAGGCTG
>DASSOO010000078.1:0-2562 GCA_035700455.1 Gammaproteobacteria bacterium | reverse complement strand
CCACCCGGACATCAAGAGCCTGCGCCGCGAGGCGGACATCGCCCGGCTGGCGGCGGAACAGGCACGGCTGCTCGACTCACTCTGGCCCCTTCTTGCGCCGGGCGGTAAGCTGATATATGCAAGCTGTTCGGTGCTCGCGGCCGAAAACGCGGAGCAAGTCGCCGCCTTCGTCGCGCGGCACAGCGATGTGCGCGCCGCCGAACTACCGACCGCCTGGGGGCGCACCGCGGGGCCCGGCAGACAGATTCTGCCCGGGGAACACGGCATGGACGGATTCTATTATGCGTGCCTTGAGAAGCGCGATTGACTTCACGTGCCGTATTCGCTGGCCGCGTCTGGGAATGGCGCTGCTGGTACTGGCATGCGCCGGGCTCGCGCCTTGCGCACAGGCCGACGATGCGCCGGTCTTCGTCATTCACACCGCCCATACCGAACTCCACAACGGCGTCTACTACCTGGACGCCGACATGCGCCTGCAACTGGACAACGACGCCGCCAACGCTTTGATGAACGGTGTGCCGCTGGTGCTCAAGATCGAGATAGAGGTGACGCGCCAGCGCGCATTCCTGTGGGACCCGACAGTCGCGCAACTAACGCAGTCCTACGAATTGACCTACCACGCGCTCAGCCGCCGATTCATCGTCAGCAGCCTCAACAGCGGCCGGCAAACAAGCTTCGACAGCTACCAGGCGGCGCTCGCGCACCTCGGGTACATCAGTAATCTGCCGGTACTCGACGCGAGCCTGCTGAATGGCGACGGCCAATACGGCATCCGCATCCGTTCACTGCTCGACATCAAGATCATTCCGACCGGCTTCCAGTTGATCACCTCGCTGTTCTCCGGCGCAGAACAGGCGACGGACTGGTATCAGTGGGCGCTGCGCAAATGAAACGGCGCGCGTCGACCGTATTGATGATCGTCATCGCCGCCCTGCTCCTGGCAGGCCTCTACCTGCTCGCGCGCAGTACCCAGAATTCGACCAGCTTCGATCGCTGGCACGTCTGGCTGTTGCTGTTCAACGCGCTGGCGGCGGTGGTACTGCTCGGCCTGATCGTGGCGCACCTGTTCCGACTGACCCTGCAGTATCGCCGGCGTGCACCTGGGTCGCGACTCACGGCGCGTCTCGTCGGCGTGTTCGTCGTGCTCGCAGTGCTGCCGGTCGCGCTGGTCTATTACTTTTCGGTGCAGTTTCTCGATCGCGGCATCGACAGTTGGTTCGATGTGCGCGTCGAGCAGGCGCTCGATGACGCGCTGGCGCTGTCGCGCAGTGTGCTCGACGTGCGCGTGAAGGAGCTGCTGGCGCGCACCGAACGCATGGCAGCGGAAATTGCGACGGCTCCCGACTACAACCTGGCCTCGCACATCGAGGCGCTGCGCCAGCAGAGCGGCGCCTCCGACCTGACGCTGTTCGGACCTAACAGCAGCATCGTCGCAACCAGCACCAGCCGGCCAAGTGCGATCGTGCCAAGTCAGCCGACCGACGAGATCATGCTGCAATTGCGCCGCGGCCTGCCATACGTCAGCCTCGACCCGATCGGCGACATGGGGCTGCACATCCGTGCCGTGGTGCCGGTGCCCGATACGATGCCGGGTATGCCGCGCCGATATTTGCAGGCGCTGTTTCCGGCCACCGACCGCCAGGGCAACTTGGCGCAAAGCGTGCAGGCTGCCTACACACGCTATCGCGAACTGACCTACCTGCGTAAACCGTTGCAGTACAGCCTGATCCTGACGCTGTCGCTGGTGCTGTTGCTCGGCGTGCTTGCGGCGGTCTGGGGCGCGTTCTATGCAGCGCGGCGGCTGGTCGCGCCGATTCAGAACCTGGCAGAAGCGACGCAGGCGGTCGCGCGCGGCGACTTCACCACGCGGCTGCCGATTCCGGCGCGCGACGAGGTGGGCTTCCTGGTGTCGTCGTTCAACGAAATGACGAGCCGGCTGGCGGATGCGCGCGAGGTCGCGCGCCGCAGCCAACAGCAGGTCGAAAGCGAGCGCGCTTATCTTGAAGCCGTACTCGCGCGGCTGTCGTCGGGCGTAATGGCGCTCGACGCCGACCTCAACCTGCGCACTGCGAATGCCGCCGCCGGCGAAATTCTCGGCATCGATCTCGCGCCGTGGCTCGATCGCTCGCTCGAGGAGGCTGCGGAGCAGCCGTTCGTCGCACAATTCCTCGAACTCTTTCGCCGTCACAGCCAGAGCGGTGTGCGCCACTGGCGCGAGGAAATCGTCATCAACGGTCCCGGCGGCCGGCGTATCCTCACTTGCAGTTGCACGACGCTGCCCGACGTGCGCGGCGATGCGCCCGGGCACGTCGTCGTCTTCGACGATCTCACCGCGCTGATCCAGGCGCAACGCGACGCCGCATGGGGTGAGGTTGCGCGCCGCCTCGCCCACGAGATCAAAAACCCGCTGACGCCGATTCGTCTCGCCGCCGAGCGCCTGCGCCAGCGCTATCTCGGCACGCTCACGGGTAAGGACGAGGAAATTTTCGACCGCGCGACCCATACGATCGTGCACCAGGTCGAAACGATGAAGTCGATGGTTAATGCATTCAGCGACTACGC
>DASSOO010000077.1:0-6312 GCA_035700455.1 Gammaproteobacteria bacterium | reverse complement strand
CTCGGCATCCAGGCGTTCGAGCCGGTGCTGATCGAAGGCAAGGCGATCCAGTTGCATCCGCTGGTCTGCACCGCGTTCAACGCCGACTTCGACGGCGACCAGATGGCCGTGCACGTGCCGTTGTCGATCGAGGCGCAGCTCGAAGCGCGCGCGCTGATGATGTCGTCGAACAACATCCTGTCGCCCGCCAACGGCGAGCCGATCATCGTGCCGTCCCAGGACGTCGTGCTCGGTCTTTATTACATGACCCGCGAGCGCGTCAATGCGCGCGGCGAGGGCATGATGTTCGCCGATATTGCCGAAGTGCATCGGGCTTACGAGAACCGGCTCGTCGACCTGCAGGCGCGCGTCAAGGCGCGGCTGTCCGAGTTCGTGTTCGACGAGAACGGCGAGATTGTCGAGCGCCGGATCACGGCTGAGACCACCGTCGGCCGCGCGTTGCTGTCGGAAATCCTGCCGCGCGGCCTCGCGTTCGAGCACATCAACCGCGATATGACCAAGAAGGCGATTTCCGCCGCGATCAACACCTGCTACCGCCTCGTCGGTTTGAAGGAAACGGTCGTCTTTGCCGACCAGCTGATGTACACGGGCTACAAGTACGCGACCCGCGCCGGCATCTCGATCGGCGTCAACGACATGGTCGTGCCGGACCAGAAGGAGGCGATCCTCAAGGCGTCCGAGGAGGAAGTGAAGGAGATCGAAGACCAGTACGCCTCCGGTCTCGTCACCAACGGCGAGCGCTACAACAAGGGGGTCGACATCTGGTCGCGCACCAACGAGCAGGTTGCCAAGGCGATGATGATCAAGCTCGGTACCGACGACGTCGTCGACGCCGAGGGCAACACCGTCAAACAGCCGTCCTTCAACTCGATTTACATGATGGCCGACTCGGGTGCGCGCGGTTCCGCCGCGCAGATCCGCCAGCTCGCCGGCATGCGCGGACTGATGGCGAAGCCGGACGGCTCGATCATCGAGACGCCGATCACCGCGAACTTCCGCGAAGGCCTGAACGTGCTGCAGTACTTCATCTCGACGCACGGCGCGCGCAAGGGTCTGGCGGACACCGCCCTCAAGACCGCGAACTCGGGCTACCTGACCCGTCGGCTCGTCGACGTGGCGCAGGACCTGGTCGTGACCGAGGTCGATTGCGGCACCGAGCAGGGCCTTTACATGAAGCCGCTGGTCGAAGGCGGCGACGTAGTCGAGCCGCTGCGCGAGCGCGTGCTCGGCCGCGTGCTGGCCGAACCGGTCTACAAGCCGGGCAGCGACGACGTGCTGCTCGACGCCGGCACGCTGTTGGATGAGCGGCGTGTGGAGGTGCTCGAAGACGCGAGCATCGACCAGGTGAAAGTGCGTTCGCCGATCACGTGCGAGACCCGCTACGGCGTCTGCGCGCAGTGCTACGGGCGCGACCTCGCGCGCGGCCAGCGCGTCAACATCGGCGAGGCAGTCGGCGTAATCGCGGCACAGTCGATCGGCGAGCCGGGCACGCAGCTGACGATGCGGACCTTCCACATCGGCGGCGCGGCTTCCCGGGCGGTCGCGGTATCGAGCGTCGAAATCAAGTCGCATGGCAAGGCTAAACTGCACCATATCAAGACGGTCCGCCACGAGCAGGGGCACCTGGTCGCGGTGTCGCGTTCCGGTGAGATCGGCGTCATCGACGAATTCGGCCGCGAGCGCGAGCGCTATCGTGTGCCGTACGGCGCCGTCATCACCGTCGGCGACGGCGATGACGTCACGCCGGGCCAGATCGTCGCGACCTGGGACCCGCACACGCACCCGGTTATCACCGAGGTGGCGGGGCGCCTGCAGTTCCACGACATCGTCGAGGGTGTGACGGCAAACCGGCAGGTCGACGAGATTACCGGCCTGTCGAGCCTGGTAATCGCCGATCCGAAGCAGCGCGGCGCGGCCGGCAAGGACCTGCGCCCGATGGTCAAGCTGATCGACGATAAGGGTGAGGAAATGAAGCTCGCCGGCACCGACATTCCGGCGGTGTATTTCCTGCCGGCCGGTGCGATCGTCGGTGTCGAGGACGGCGAGACGGTCGGCGTCGGCGACGCGATCGCCCGCCTGCCGCAGGAGTCGACCAAGACCCGCGACATCACCGGCGGTCTGCCGCGCGTCGCGGACCTGTTCGAGGCGCGCAAGCCGAAGGAGCCGGCGATTCTCGCCGAGCACACCGGTACCGTGAGCTTCGGCAAGGACACCAAGGGCAAGCAGCGGCTGATCATTACCGACGAAAACGGCGAGCAGTCGGAGCTGCTGATTCCGAAGTGGCGCCAGGTCAACGTGTTCGAAGGCGAGCACGTCGAGAAGGGTGAAACGCTCTCCGACGGCGAGGCGAACCCGCACGACATCCTGCGTCTCCTCGGCGTCACGCGGCTGGCCGACTACCTGGTGCGTGAAATCCAGGACGTTTACCGTCTGCAGGGCGTGAAGATCAACGATAAGCACATCGAGGTGATCATTCGCCAGATGTTGCGCAAGGTCGAAATTACCGAACCGGGCGACACCAAACTGCTGCGCGGCGAGCAGATCGACTTTGCCCGACTGGTCGAGGAGAACGCCAAGGCCGAGGCCGAGGACAAGATGCCGGCCCAACTCACGCCGATCCTGCTGGGCATCACCAAGGCGTCGCTGGCAACCGAGTCGTTTATTTCCGCGGCCTCGTTCCAGGAAACGACGCGGGTGCTCACCGAGGCATCGGTGCGCGGCCTGCGCGACGACCTGCGTGGCTTGAAGGAAAACGTCATTGTCGGCCGCCTGATTCCAGCGGGCACCGGCTACGCTTACCACCAGCAGCGCCGCCGCGAGCGTATTGAGCAGGAATTCGCCGAAAGCCCGGATTCGCTGTTCATGGATGCGCCGACCGGTGACGAGCAGCCGCAGGGAGTGGAAACGGGCACGGACGCGGGCGAATAGCGCGGGGGCGGCCGGCTTGACACCACAAGTCGGCCTCCCTAAAATCATTCGGCTTTGGGGCAGGCCGGGTTCACCGGCCTGTCGTTTCTTTGGGACATCAGCTTGCACGGCGCGTTTGGCGCGACCGATGTGGCGTGGGTAGCAGTTTTTAATGGCGACAGTGAACCAACTCGTCCGCAAGGCGCGGAGTGAGAAAAAACCGAAGAGCGCCGTGCCGGCGCTGCAGGGGAGCCCGCAGAAGCGCGGCGTTTGCACGCGCGTTTATACGACTACGCCGAAAAAGCCGAACTCGGCTTTGCGGAAGGTCGCGCGCGTGCGCTTGACCAACGGCTACGAGGTCTCCAGCTACATTCCCGGCGAAGGCCACAACCTGCAGGAGCACTCGGTGGTGCTGATCCGCGGCGGCCGCGTCAAGGACTTGCCGGGCGTTCGCTACCACACCATTCGCGGCAGCCTCGACTGCGTCGGCGTCAACGACCGCCGCAAGGGCCGCTCCAAGTACGGCGCCAAGCGCCCGAAGTCCTAACCGTCTACTTTCCAGGCAAACGCAAATGTCCCGCAGAAAACAGGCTGAAAAGCGCGTCATCCTGCCCGATCCGAAATTCGGCAGCGAGAAGCTCGCCAAGTTCGTCAACATGGTGATGGTGAGCGGCAAGAAATCGGTCGCCGAAGGCATCATCTACGGCGCACTCGACCAGATTTCGAGCAAGAAGGGCGGCGACCCGATGGCAGTGCTCGACCAGGCGCTCGAGAATGTGCGCCCGGCGGTCGAGGTCAAGTCGCGGCGTGTCGGCGGCGCGACCTACCAGGTGCCGGTCGAAGTGCGACCGGTGCGCCAGAACGCACTGGCGATGCGTTGGCTGATCGACGCCTCGCGCAAGCGCGCGGAAAAGTCGATGCCGCTGCGCCTGGCTGCCGAGCTGATGGAAGCGGCCGAGAATCGCGGCACCGCCGTCAAGAAGCGCGAGGATGTGCATCGCATGGCCGAAGCCAACAAGGCTTTCTCGCATTATCGCTGGTAGCGCTGCTGCCGCCATTCATTTTCCCGAGGTTATAGTTCCGTGCCCCGCAAGACCCCTATCGACCGCTACCGCAATATCGGCATCATGGCTCACATCGATGCCGGCAAAACCACGACGACGGAGCGGATCCTGTTCTACACCGGCGTCTCGCACAAGATCGGTGAGGTGCACGACGGCGCCGCGGTGATGGACTGGATGGAGCAGGAGCAGGAGCGCGGCATCACGATTACGTCCGCGGCAACTACCTGCTTCTGGAAGGGCATGGACCAGCAGTTTCCGGAACATCGCATCAATATCATCGACACCCCGGGCCACGTCGATTTTACGATCGAAGTCGAGCGCTCGCTGCGCGTGCTCGACGGTGCGGTTGCGGTGTTCGACTCGGTCGGCGGCGTCGAGCCGCAGTCCGAGACGGTGTGGCGCCAGGCCAACAAGTACGACGTGCCGCGGCTTGCGTTCGTCAACAAGATGGACCGTGCCGGCGCAAACTACATGCGCTGCGTGACGCAAATTCGCGAGCGCCTGGGCGCGCACCCGATTCCGATCCAGTTGCCGATCGGCGCCGAGGACAAGTTCGAAGGCATCGTCGATCTCGTCAAGATGAAGGCCATCTACTGGGACGACGAGACGATGGGTACGCGTTTTGAAGAGCGCGACATCCCGGCCGGCATGCAGGCCGACTGCCAGGAATGGCATGAAAAGCTGGTCGAAGCGGCTGCCGAAGCGTCCGATGAATTGATGGAGAAATACCTCGAGGGCGACGCGCTATCCATCGAGGAGCTCCACGCCGGCCTGCGCAAGCGCACGATCGCCAACGAAATCGTGCCGGTGCTGTGCGGTTCGGCATTCAAGAACAAGGGCGTGCAGGCGATGCTTGACGCCGTCATCTATTACATGCCGGCACCGCAGGACGTACCGGCGATCAAGGGCGTGCTCGACGACGGCGAGACGCCGGCTGAGCGCCACCCGAGCGACGACGAGCCGTTTTCGGCGCTCGCGTTCAAGATCGCGACCGACCCGTTTGTCGGCACGCTGACGTTCTTCCGTGTCTATTCCGGCGTGCTGAACTCCGGCGACACGGTGTATAACCCGGTGAAGATGCAGAAGGAGCGCATCGGTCGCCTGCTGCAGATGCACTCGAAAGAGCGCCAGGAGATCAAGGAAGTGCGCGCCGGCGATATCGCCGCGGCGGTGGGTCTCAAGGATGTCACTACCGGCGACACGCTGTGCGACATCAACAACAAGATCACACTGGAGCGGATGGAATTGCCGGATCCCGTCATCGACGTGGCGGTTGAGCCGAAGACCAAGGCCGACCAGGAAAAGATGGGTCTCGCGCTGCAGAAGCTGGCGCAGGAAGACCCGTCGTTCCGCGTGCACACCGACGAGGAGTCCGGCCAGACGATTATTTCCGGCATGGGCGAACTGCACCTGGAAATCATCGTCGACCGCATGAAGCGCGAATTCAAGGTCGAGGCGAACGTCGGCCGGCCGCAGGTCGCGTACCGCGAGACGATCCGCTCCGCGGTCGAGCAGGAAGGCAAGTTCGTGCGCCAGTCCGGTGGCCGCGGTCAGTACGGTCACGTCTGGCTCAAGATCGAGCCGCGCGAGCCGGGTGAAGGCTACGAATTCGTCAACGCGATCGTCGGTGGCGCAGTGCCGCGCGAGTACATCGGTGCGGTTGACAAGGGCATCCAGGAGCAGATGCAGAATGGCGTCATCGCCGGTTTCCCGGTTGTCGACGTCAAGGTCACGCTGTACGACGGCTCCTACCACGAAGTCGATTCGAGCGAAATGGCGTTCAAGATCGCCGGCTCTATGGGCTTCAAGGAAGGCGCACGCAAGGCGAGCCCGGTGTTGCTCGAACCGATCATGAAGGTCGAGGTCGTAACGCCGGAAGACTACATGGGCGATGTCATGGGCGACCTCAACCGCCGCCGCGGCCTCGTGCAGGGCATGGAAGACGCGCCGGCCGGCAAGATCATCCGCGCCGAGGTTCCGCTTGCCGAAATGTTCGGCTACGCGACGGATTTGCGCTCCACGACCCAGGGTCGCGCGACCTACTCGATGGAATTCGGCAAGTACGCCGAGGCCCCGAACAACGTCGCCGAAGCGGTGATCAAGAAAAGTGCCTAGTGCTGAGTGCCTAGGACTAAGTGAAGAGGCCGGGTGGAACTGTTTTTTACTCAGTCCTAGGCACTGAGTCCTAGGCACTATCGGGGCCGCCGGGCCTGCGAAGAGTTTAACGACTAGCGACAAGACTTAAACCGAGGACGAAAGAGATGTCGAAGGCGAAATTTGAGCGCACCAAGCCGCATGTCAACGTGGGCACGATCGGTCACGTGGACCATGGCAAGACGAC
>DASSOO010000076.1:0-10263 GCA_035700455.1 Gammaproteobacteria bacterium | reverse complement strand
GATCGGACGCAATCTCTACGTGATGGCCGGCTTGCGCGTGCCGGTCGTCTGCACCGTCATCGGCGAAGGCGGCTCCGGCGGCGCGCTCGCGATCGGTGTCGGCGACCGGCTCGCGATGCTGCAGTATGCGACCTATTCGGTCATCTCGCCGGAAGGCTGCGCGTCGATTCTGTGGAAGAGTGCCGACAAGGCGCCCGACGCGGCCGAGGCCATGGGGATTACATCCGGCCGGTTGCGCGAACTCGGGCTCGTCGACACGGTCCTGAACGAGCCGCTCGGCGGCGCGCATCGCGATCCGGATGCGATGGCCGCGACCATCAAGAATTACCTGACCGAGCAACTCGACCAGCTCGGCCAAACGCCCATGGACGACATGCTCGCCGCGCGTTACAAGCGGCTGATGGCGTATGGGACGTTTAAGGGGTAGCGGGGCTCCGGGTTCGGGAAAGAAGGTCGGGGCCCCGGGACCTGGACAAGAAGAAGAGTGCGCGCCCGCGTGAGAGCAGTATGAGGTTTTCGGCCGAAAGGCTGTTGGCGGTCTTGCAACGAATCGATGCGCCACAGGCTGACGGATATGTCGTCGCGTTCAGCGGCGGGGTCGATTCAAGCGTACTGTTACATGCACTTGTTGCCATCGCGGACGAGTTGCCGGCGCCGGTGCGTGCCGTTCACATCAATCATCAACTGCAACCGCAGGCAGAAGACTGGGAGCGGCATTGTCGCCGCTTTGCCGCGGCCGCCGGCATCGACTATCAAAGCGCTGCCGTGACTGTCAGCCCGGTTGCAGCCGGTCTCGAAGCGGCAGCGCGCAGCGCCCGCTATCGGGCGTTGAAAACCTTGTTACATGAAGGGGAGTGGCTGTTGACGGCGCATCACGCCGACGACCAGCTCGAGACTGTCTTGCTGCAACTGCTGCGCGGCGGCGGTCCCGCCGGCATCGCCGGCATGCCGGACGCGGGACCGTTCGGCACCGGTTGGCACGTGAGGCCGCTGCTCGGTTTTGCGCGGACTGAGCTCGATGCTTATGCGGCTTTGGCGGGGCTCGCATACCTGGACGACCCCAGCAATACGGATCGCCGACACGACCGCAACTTTCTGCGCCACGAGGTCGTGACACGGCTGAAGGAGCGCTGGCCGGCTGCGGCGATGACCGTCTCGCGTGCCGCGCGCCACGCGGCGCAGGCAAGCGAGTTGCTCGCCGATCTGGCCGCACTCGACCTTGGACGTATCGCGCCGGTGTCGGCGGAAACGCTGCCGGTGGCGTCACTGCTGGCGCTTGGGCGCGCACGCGCGGCAAACCTGTTGCGATACTGGCTGGCACAGCGCGGCCTGCCGCTGCCGGATACGCGCCGGCTCGACGAGTTGCTGGCGCAGCTTCAGACCGCGGCGGACGACAAGGCGCCGTGCGCGGCGTGGGCCGGCGCGGAAGTGCATTGCTGGCGCGGCCGGCTATACGCATTCGTGCCGCTGGATGCGCCAGCGCCGACAGCACACTGGAACGGTGCCGATCCGTTGCGGCTGGGGAGCGGCCCCGGCGAGCTGCACGCGGTTCACGGGCCTGGCGGCATCAAGGCAGACATTCTCGCGCGCGGTGTCCAGGTGCGCTTTCGTGCCGGCGGCGAACGCATCCGCCCCGCCGGCCATCCGCATCATCGGGAACTGAAAAACCTGCTGCAGGAGGCGGGCGTCGTACCATGGATGCGCGCACGCATCCCGTTGTTGTGGAGCGGCGAAGTGCTTGCGGCCGTCGGCGATTTATGGATCGCGGAAGAATGCGCGGCGAAGGACGGAGAGGGTATGCGCATCGAATGGCGCAACCGGCCGAATCTCTTTTAGTTCGTTTCCCGAATTCTGATCCCCGAACTTCGAAGTCCGAGCCTCGAAGTCCAAACTTAGTCATTGTTCCCGGGCCCGCAATCTGGTAGTTTGTGCTCCCGGTTTTCGTAAACGCCTCGCGGCTCGGAATCGGGTGTCCTGATGACGCATTTCATCTTTGTGACCGGCGGTGTGGTTTCCTCGCTCGGCAAGGGAATCGCCTCCGCCTCCCTCGGCGCAATCCTGCAGGCCCGGGGGCTCCGGGTTACGATGGTGAAGCTCGATCCCTACATCAATGTCGACCCGGGCACGATGAGCCCGTTCCAGCACGGTGAAGTGTTCGTCACCCACGACGGCGCCGAAACCGACCTCGACCTTGGCCACTACGAGCGCTTCGTCGAAACGACGATGGGGCGCAACAACAATTTCACCACCGGCCGGATCTACGAAAACGTGATCCGCAAGGAGCGGCGAGGCGACTACCTCGGCGGCACCGTGCAGGTCATTCCGCACATCACCGACGAGATCAAGCGCTCCGTGCGCGAGGGCGCCGGCGACGCAAACGTGTGTCTTGTCGAAATCGGCGGCACGGTCGGCGACATCGAATCGCTGCCGTTCCTCGAAGCGATCCGCCAGATGGGCGTCGAGCTCGGCCGCCGGCGCGCGCTGTTCATGCACCTGACGCTGGTGCCGTACGTGCGCACTTCGGGCGAGATCAAGACCAAGCCGACGCAGCACTCGGTCAAGGAACTGCGCTCGATCGGCATTCAGCCGGACATCCTGCTGGCGCGTTCCGAACAGGCCCTGCCGGCCGATGCACGCCGCAAGATTGCGCTGTTCACCAATGTCGAGGAGCGCGCGGTCATTTCCGCCGTCGACGCCGACGACATTTACAAAATTCCGCTGCTCCTGAACGCCCAGCACCTCGACGACATCGTCTGCGAGTGGCTCGGAATCGATGCGCCGCCGGCTGACCTGTCGAGTTGGCGACAGGTAGTCGAGGCAAAGGCGCACCCGGAAGCGGAAGTCAACGTCGCTATGGTCGGCAAGTATGTCGATCTCGTCGATGCGTACATGTCGCTCAACGAAGCGCTGAAGCACGCCGGTATCCAGACGCGTACCCGCGTGCGGATTCACTATTTCGACTCCGAACAACTGGAGAAGGAAGGCATCGACTGCCTCGAAGGCATGGACGCAATCCTGGTGCCGGGCGGATTCGGCGAGCGCGGCATCGAAGGCAAAGTCGCCGCGGCGCGTTATGCACGCGAAAACGGCGTGCCGTACCTCGGCATCTGCCTTGGGCTGCAGGTGGCCGTGATCGAGTTCGCACGCAACGTTGCCGGCCTCGACGGCGCGCATAGTACCGAGTTCAATCGTGCGACGCCGCATCCGGTCATCGCGCTGATCACCGAATGGCTCGACCGCGCCGGGTCCGTCGAGCAGCGCAACGCCGAGTCCGATCTCGGCGGCACGATGCGCGTCGGCGCACAGGAATGCCGCCTCAAGCCGGGCACGCTCGCGCATGCCTGTTACGGCGCGGACCTGATTGTCGAGCGCCATCGTCACCGCTACGAATTCAACAATCATTACCTCGATCAGTTGGGCAAGGCCGGTATGGTATTTTCCGGCTGGTCGGTCGATGAACTCGCCGAAATGATTGAACTGCCCGCCCATCCATGGTTCGTAGCCTGCCAGTTTCATCCGGAGTTCACCTCGTCGCCGCGCCGCGGCCATCCGCTGTTCACCGGCTTTATTCGCGCGGCACGCGCCTATGCGGGCGGCGAACTGCGCGAGGCCGCGCGCGCGTGAAACTGGGTGCATTCAACATCGGCATCGATTACCCGCTGTTCCTGATTGCCGGGCCGGATACGCTCGAAAGCCGCGAACTCGCACTCGAGGTTGCCGGCACCCTCGCGGAAATCACGCAGCGTCTCGACATCGGCTACGTCTTCAAGGGGTCGTTCGACAAGGCCAACCGGTCCTCCGGCGCGAGCTATCGCGGTCCCGGCATGGAAGCGGGCCTGAGGATTCTCGACGAAGTACGCCGCGAGATTGGCGTCATGGTGCTGACCGACGTGCACGAATACACACCGGTCGACGAGGTTGCCGCCGTTGTCGATGTCCTGCAGACGCCGGCGTTCCTGTGCCGGCAGACGGATTTCATTCAGAACGTCGCGCGCCAGGGCAGGCCGGTCAACATCAAGAAGGGCCAGTTCATGGCGCCGTGGGAGATGCGCGGCGTCATCGACAAGGCGCGCGCGGCCGGCAATGCCGATGTGATGATTTGCGAGCGCGGTTTCAGTTTTGGTTACAACAATCTTGTCGTCGACATGCGCGGCCTCGCCGCGATGCGCGCAATCGGCTGCCCGGTAGTTTTCGACGCGACGCATTCGGTGCAGTTGCCGGGCGGTCTCGGCACGAGTTCCGGCGGCGAACGCCGGCACATCCCGGTGCTCGCCCGCGCAGCCGTTGCGGCCGGCGTCAGCGGCGTCTTCATGGAAACGCACCCGGACCCGGACAACGCTTTGTGCGACGGCCCGAATTCGTGGCCGCTCGACAGAATGGAATCGCTGCTGGAGATGTTGAAAACACTCGATGTGGCGGTAAAGGCGCGGGCGTTTGAAGAGGAGAGCCAGGGGCTGGGGACCAGGGACTGAGCCAAAGAGTGGAAGAAGCCTTTTCCCCCAGCCCCTAGTCCCAGCCCCTGGAATTTAAGATTAACCTCGACGTTCAGTAACTGGATTATCAATGCCAACTAACAAAATCACAGCAATCCACGGTCGCGAAATTCTTGACTCGCGCGGCAACCCGACGGTCGAGGCGGAAGTTGAAGTCGACGGCGGCGCTGTCGGCCGGGCAGCGGTGCCGTCGGGTGCGTCTACCGGCACGCGCGAAGCGGTCGAATTGCGCGATGGCGATGCGGCACGCTACCAGGGCAAGGGCGTGCGCAAGGCGGTCGCGAACGTCAACGGCGAGATCCGCGAGGCAGCGCTGGGCCGCGACGCGGCCGATCAGTCCGGGCTTGACCGCCTGTTGATTGACCTCGACGGCACCGACAACAAGTCGCGCCTCGGGGCGAATGCGGTTCTGGCCGTGTCGCTCGCGGCGGCGCAGGCAGTCGCGAAAAGCCGCAAGGAGCCGCTGTTTGCCTATCTGGCAGGCGACGCCGAGGTGTCGATGCCGGTGCCGATGATGAACATCGTCAACGGCGGCGCACACGCCAACAATGCGCTCGACATTCAGGAATTCATGATCGTGCCGGTCGGTGCGCCGAGCTTCGGCGAAGCGTTGCGCTACGGGGCTGAAATCTTTCACACGTTGAAAAAGGTGTTGAATGAGCGCGGCCTGTCGACCGCCGTCGGCGACGAGGGCGGCTTCGCGCCGGCGCTGGCGTCGAACGAGGAGGCACTGAAAGTCATCCTTGAGGCGATTGAGCGTGCCGGCTACGCGGCCGGCAGCGATGTGTGCCTGGCGCTCGATGTGGCCGCGTCGGAATTGTTCGACGCAGACGACGATTACAGCTTCGAGGGCGGCCATCTGTCGTCGGCCGAACTGACCGCATATCTGGCGGACCTGTGCGGCCGCTATCCGATCATTTCGATCGAAGACGGCATGGCCGAAGGAGACTGGGATGGCTGGAAGGCACAGACCGACGCTTTGGGAGCGCGCGTGCAGCTCGTTGGCGATGATATCTTCGTCACCAACCCGGCGATTTTCGCGCGCGGCATCGAGCAGGGCATTGCCAACGCGATCCTGATCAAGCTGAACCAGATCGGCACGCTGACGGAGACGCGGCAAGCGATCGACATGGCGGTCGATGCGGGCTATGCGGCGGTCGTCTCGCATCGATCGGGCGAGACCGCGGATGCGTTTATCGCCGATCTCGCGGTTGCGACACGGGCGAACCAGATCAAAACCGGCTCCCTCAGCCGCTCCGACCGCATCGCCAAGTACAACCAGTTGCTGCGCATCGAGGAAAGGCTCGGTGAGCGGGCGCGGTATGTCGGCCGCGCCGCGTTCGCGCAAGCCGGCTGAGCGATGCGCGCTACGCGCGTAATACCGGCGGGAAGACGGTGAAGGCGCGACTGACTATCGCCGCTTTGCTCGCCGCGTTGCTGATGCTGATGCAATACCGGCTTTGGATCGCGCCCGACAGCCTGCCGCAGGCCTGGCAATTGCGCAAGAAAGTGGAGGCGCAGCAGCGGGAGAACAGCCGGCTTGAATTGCGCAACCAGAACCTCGATGCCGAAGTACGCGACCTCAAGCAGGGTCACGCGGCGATCGAGGCCCGCGCGCGCGACGAGCTCGGCATGATCAAGCCCGGCGAAACGTTTTATCAGATCATTCGCCCGCAGCCGGTGCAGGCTCCGGCGAAAGCGAAAAAGCCGCCCCGCTAGGCCCGTCCGGGTAATCGGCGCGTAGACGAGGCGGTGAGAGCGAGGGTAGAGACCGCTCTCTCGCCGCCAGTAGCGACATGATTACCGGACAGGCTCCTAGGTCGCCGGATCGCGTGCGGGCAGTTCAAGTTCCTGTATCAGCGTATCGAAATAGCGGCTGTCGGCGGGACGGTCGGCGACATGATCGCGAAAGTCGTCGCGGCAGTGCGGATTGCAAAAGCCGACGGTGACGCCGCGATATTCCGTCAGCGAATCGTCGGCTACCGGCTTTCCGGAGCGTGGGCAGTATTTGTTGATGGCTGACATTTGAATCTCCAAAACTGACCATAACTATTGTAGAACGTTAGGCGTCTCGTCATCGGAATCCAGATCATGCTCGACATCATCACCCACAACGGCGGAATTCTCGAAATACGGCTCGCGCGTCCACCGGCCAACGCGCTCGACGGCGAACTGCTTATTGCGCTGCGCGACGCGGTCGCGTCCGCGCCGGCCAACGGCGCGCGGGGCATTATTGTTTCCGGTGCGCCCGGTATGTTTTCCGCGGGGCTCGACCTGCCGGCGCTGCTCGAGTGTGACCGCGCCACAATGCGTGTCTTCTGGAGCGATTTTGTTGCAATGATGCGGGCACTGGCCGGCAGCGCACTGCCGGTCGCCGCGGCAATTACCGGCCACAGCCCTGCCGGCGGCGCGGTCATCGCGCTGTGCTGCGATTACCGGGTGATGGCGGCCGGTAGCTTCAAAATCGGCCTCAACGAAGTGCGCGTCGGCTTGCCGCTGCCGGCAATCCTGTACGACGCACTGACGAACGTCGTCGGGCCGCGCCAGGCCGCCTTGCTCGGCGCAGAAGGGCGGCTGCTGGACGCGCATCAGGCGCTCGCCGCCGGATTGGTGGACGAGCTCGCGCCACCCGAGGAAACGGTCGCGGCGGCGCGCGCATGGCTTGACGGCGTCCTCGCGTTGCCGCCCGTCGCCTACGCGCAGACACGCGCGCGGGCGCGGAGCGCGCTCGTCGATGCGTTTGCCGTGGCGGCGGCCGCACCCGCGATCGAAGCTATCGTCGACGCGTGGTTCAGTGACGAAACGCAGGCGCAACTACGTTTTGTCGTCGGACAGTTGAAAGCAAAGAAACGCTAGATGGCGCTTTGAATGCGGCAGCCGCCGCTTACGGCATCGTCGCGATGCGCTGTACCAGCTCGCCGATATGTGCGGCATCGATCGGCTTGACGATATGCGCGTCGAAACCGGCCGCCTGGGCGCGGCGCCGGTCGCTTTCCTGGCCGTAGCCCGTCGCGGCGATCAGGCGCACCTGCTCGAGCCCCGGCGTCGCGTGCAGGCGGCGCGCAACCTCGTAACCATCCATCGTCGGCAGGCCGATATCGACCAGCGCAACGGCCGGTTGGAATTCGGCCGCGGTAGCCAACGCATCGGCGCCGTCGTGAGCGACACGCGTGGCGAAGCCTTCGGCTTCCAGTAACTCGGCGAGGCTTTCCGCGGCGTCGTCGTAGTCGTCGACGATCAGCACCTTGAGTTTTTCCGCCCGCTGAACGGCCGGTGCCGGCGGCTGCTGTTGAAGCGGCGCAGCGAACGCCGCGTTCATTCCCAGCAGGGGCAGCCGGATGACGAACTCGCTGCCGTGGTCACGGCCCTCACTGTATGCTTCGGCGCGGCCACCGTGCAGCGACACCAGGTTTTCGACGATCGCGAGTCCCAGGCCGAGGCCGCCGCGCGAGCGATCCAGCGACTGCGCGCCTTGGGTGAACGACTCAAACACGTGCGGCAGGAGCGCCGGGTCGATTCCGATGCCCTCGTCCCGTACCCGCACAACGGCCTCTCGGGCCGTCGCCTCGGCGCTGATGTGGATCGCACTTCGCGGCGGTGAATATTTTGCTGCGTTCATCAACAGGTTGGTCACCACCTGCACCAGCCGCCGCCGGTCGCCTTCGATCATGAGTCCGGTCGCGATCGCCGTCTCGATTCTCTGCCCATGCTCCGCCAGTGACGGCTCGCAGGTTTCTATGGCCCGGGTGACGATATCGCCGACATCGAGCGGCGTCTTCTGGAGTTCGAGCTTGCCGCGGGTGATGCGCGAAATATCGAGCAGGTCGTCGATCATGCCGATCATGTGACGCGCCTGCGACTCAATGATTCCGCGCTCGCGCGCGAGCATGTCAGGGTAGCGAAGCCGCATCAGTTCCAGTACGGTCATGATCGGCTGCAACGGGTTTCGCAACTCGTGGCCGAGCATCGCCAGAAAATCGTCCTTGGCTCGATTCGCCTGCTCGAGCGCGATCTCGGCCTTGGTACGTTCGACGGCAGTCCAGGTCCGCTCGGCGACTTCCGCAACCAGCGCGACGTCGCCGTCCGACCATTGCCGCGGCGTCGACTGATGCAAAGCCATGAATGCGACCAGGCGGTCGGCCTTTACGAGCGGCACCTTGACCTCCGCCGCTATCTCGAGCCGGCGATAGGCATTCAAATCCTCCGCCGTCAGTTTGCTCCATGCGCTCACATCCGGAATGACAAGGGTTCGCCCGGTACCCAGCGCATCGGCGGAGGGTCGGCCGAAGTCTTCGAGCCGATAGGTTCCGGTCGCCGACGGCGTTTCGCTGGCGCAGTAATCGCTCGCGATGACAGCCATGCCGTTTTCGTCGATTTCCGCGTAGAAAGCGCGATCGGTGCGCAGGTGCTTACCCAGCCGCCGGCTGGCTTCGGCGCGAACGGCATCCGGCCGGCTCAGCGCGCGCAGCGCGTCGCTGAACCTTAGCAGGAACTGTTCACGCTGTTCGCGCTGTTTGCGCTCGGTGATGTCGAGAATGGTACCGATGGCTCGCACGGGGTTTCCGTCGCTGTCGGTGTAGATTTCGCTGCCGATCGAAATCCAGCGTTGCTCACCGCCCGGCCGCGTAATCGGGCTTTCGAATTTCCGCTTGCCGATTCCGCCCCGGAGAAACTTCACCAGCCGCTTGCGATCCCGCGGGCGGTACTTTTCCAGCGCGCGATCCAGATTCCAGCCCGGCGGAATGGTTTCGTAGCCCAGGATTTCGGCATAGCGCGGCGAGGTATACAGCGACTCGCCGGTTTTGAGATCCAGCTCGCACACGCCGATAGCCGCGGCGTTGGTCGCGGCGCGCAGACGTTCCTCGCTCTCGCGCAGCTTTTCTTCTGCAATTTTGCGTCCCGTAATGTCTCTCGCCGAGCCGATCCATTCCTTGATGGCGCCTTGCGCATCGAACAAAGGCACCGCACGCGAAGCGATCCAGCCGATGCTGCCGTCAGTGCGGATGACGCGATGCTCGAGTTCGAAGATGCTGCGTTTATCGATCGCCGCCTGGATAGCGACCTGCACGGCCGGCCGGTCGTCCTGCGGAATATACAGTTCCAGCCAGGCGCTGTTCGCGGAGTCGGTGTCGGGAATGAAGCTCTTGCCATCCAGGTTGTGCATTTCGTGCCAGTCGGCGCTCATCCGAAAAACGGCTTCGGAACTGGCCATGGCGAGCGAGCGGAACCGTGCTTCGCTTTCGCGCTGCATGCGCTCAGTACGCAGCCGTTCAGTGGTTTCGATCGCGGTCAGAAGAATACCGGCGACGCGGCCGGCATCGTCGCGTATCGCGCTAAAGCAGAGATTGAACCAGGCATCTTCCCGGCCGGCGCCGCGATCGAGTTGTAAACAGAAGTTTTCGCGCCGCTGTGCAGGGCCGCCGGAAAATGTTCGTTCGGCAAGCGGGCCGACGTCGTTCCAGACTTCTGCCCAGCAGTTGCGTGCCGACTGGCCGAGCGCGCGCGGGTGTTTGGCGCGCAGAATGCCGATTGCCGCGTCGTTGTAAATCTGGATAAAGTCTGGTCCCCACCAGATGAAGTGCGCAAAGCCGGCGTCGAGGCAGATGTTCGCCGCCGCCGCCAGTTGCGACGGCCAACGTTCGATAATTCCAAGGGGAGTTTGTTTCCAGTCAAAAGCACGCAGCCGCACGTGCATCTCGCTGTTGCCGGGCAGGCCAACAGCCTGTGCAGGGGCTTGCGATTCAGAGGTCACATGCCGTCCGCTGGCTCG
>DASSOO010000075.1:0-13215 GCA_035700455.1 Gammaproteobacteria bacterium | reverse complement strand
GTCGACGGCCGCATCGCGATTGGCGGGGCAGTGTACAACCTGTATCTGAACCCAGTGGGCTCGCCGGCCGCTGACGCCGGCACGGCCGCAGCCGTCACGGTCAATTCGTCCATCCTCGCCAACTCGCTGCAGGGCACGACGCTGGTCAGCGACTGCGAGAACAATGCCGGCGCCTTTACCAGCGGCCATGATGTGGTGCAAACCGACGGATCGTCCAATTGCAGCTTCATCGACAACGATCAAACGGCCGATCCGCAACTCTCTCCGCTGACCGACAATGGTGGCCCCACTGAGACTCTGGCGTTGACGCTGGGCAGCGTGGCGGTCGATGCGGGCGATACCGGCACAAGCCTCGGCCCCGTTCCGCTCGTCGACCAGCGCGGTTTCCCGCGCGACAGCCAGCCGGACGTGGGCGCGTACGAGTACCAACATCCGGCCGTGACCGGACTTGCCGATGTAGTTGTGTCAGTGGGTGAGGCTATTGCACCGCAAGCATTCACTCTTCTCGGCACGGGGGTGCTGACGGTGTCTGTTGAATCCTCGAATGCGGACTTGTTGCCGAAGGCTGGCGTTACAGTCAGCACCGATTGCGGCATCGACGACAGCCATCATGATTGCACGCTTACGCTGGTTCCTGTGAAAGGACGACTCGGCGCTACGACGGTGACAGCAACGGTCGCTGACGCGCATGGTGAGAGTGCAGAGCAAAGCTTTTCGCTCGCGGTGACCAATGCCGCACCCAGCGCAAGCAGCGGCAGCATCAGCACGACATCAGGTAAAGCCGTCAGCGGCACGCTTGCAGCGAGCGATCCCGACGCCGGGCAGACACTCACTTTCAGCATCGCAACCAGACCTGCCCATGGCACGGTCACGCTGGACGCCAGCAGCGGCGCGTTTACCTACACGCCCGCGTCCGATTACGCGGGCAGCGACAGTTTTGCCTACACCGTAAACGATGGCTACGAGTCTTCCGCAGCCGCCGTGATGACGATCGCGGTGACCGCGCTGAGCGATTCAGGCGACAACACTGACAATGCTTCGCCGCCGTCGCCCGCTTCGTCGGGTCCGTCGAGTTCGCTGCATTTGTCCGGCGGTGGCGGCGCGTTGAGTTTCCTCGGCTTCGCTCTGCTGGGCTTGCCGTTGCTGAAGAGACGGCGCCGTATGTGACACCCCTCCGTCAGGGGAGGCCGCGGCGGCTCCCCGTCGTTTGTCAGGTCCGTTCTTCCGCGCCACATTTTTAGCGATTTTCTGGAGGCAGGGGCAATTCTGGAGTAATTGTCAATTCTCGTTTGCGGAAATGGTGTCGAATAGCGCGAGGATGCTACGGCTGAATCTGTAGATCAATTAAAGAAGGCAGGGGCCATGACCACACACCAATCGCAGCGCTTGGCGCGCTCGACCTCTATTACCGGCCGTCGCACGCCGGTCGCTGTTGCGGTGAGCCTGGCGCTCGCCGGCGCCATGCCGTTGGCACATGCGGGCTCGCCCGCGCCGGGTGCGGTGCGCGGGGAAAACTTTCAGGTCAATACTACGACCGGCGGTCAGCAGACGTTTCCCGCAGTGGCAATGGATGCCGACGGCGACTATGTAGCGGTATGGGCGGATCTTTACACCAGCGACATCGTCGGCCAGCGCTATCATGCCGACGGTACCGCCGACGGCTCCGAATTCATCATCGACGCGCCGACATCGGCTCAGGACATGAGTCCCTCGGTCGCCATGGATGCCGCCGGAGATTTTGTGGTGGCCTGGCAGCTGGGTTTTCCAGCTCCGGAGAGTATCTTCGCGCGTCGCTATGGCGCCGACGGCGAGCCGCTGGGCGCCGCGTTTAAAGTCGACACGGCTACGAACGGGCAGGCGTCTCCAGTCGTCGCCATGGATGCCGCCGGCGATTTCATAGTGGCGTGGAACGACAAGTACGCCGATGGTAGCGGTACCCCCAATTATGGGGTCGAGGCAAGACGCTATACTGTCGTCGATGGCGGCAGCCTGAACGCTGGCACCGAGTTTCAGGTCAATACGACGACCAGTGGCGACCAGCATGCATCGAGTGTAGCGATGGATGCGGCCGGCGATTTCGTAATTGCCTGGGAGGATACGGGCGGTGCCGACGGCAGCGGCTACGGCGTGTTTGCCCGACGCTACGCGGCCGATGGCAGCGCCGGTGACGAAGTCCAGCTCAATACTTACACCGACGGAAATCAAAGGCAGCCTCTCGTCGCCATGGATGCGGCCGGTGGATTCGTCGCCGTCTGGGTTGACGTGAGCGGCGAGGACGGCGATGGGTACGGCATATTCGCGCGGCGCTACCAACCTGACGGCAACCCCGCCGGGGGCGAGTTCCAGGTAAACACAAGGACTTCCGGGCGCCAGGAACGTCCGTCGGTTTCAATGGACGTGGCCGGGGATTTCGTCGTCGCCTGGGTCAATGACAGCATCAGCAGCGATGCTGATGTCGTCGCTCGCCGATATGACGGCTCCGGCGCCGCATTGGACGACGCCGAGTTCTTGGTGAACACCCAAACCTCGGGCGACCAGCAACTGAGCCGCGCAGCCATGGACGCGGCCGGTGATTTCGTCGTCGTGTGGGACGACAAATACGCGACGGATGGTGACCAGGACGGCATCTTTGGCCAGCGCTACGCGCGCAGCAGCTCGCTTGATCTCGAAGGGACGCTGGCGCTGGCGCCGGCAGATACGGTAAAGCCGGGCGGCGACGTGACGCTGACCGCCGGCATCGACAATCTCGCGACGGCTGCAACCACCACCGGCAATGCCACAGTCGATACCGCGCTGACGACGGCGAACGGCTTGACAGCCACCTTGACGTTGCCCGACGGCGTCACTTTCGGCAAAGCAACCGGCACCCATTGGACCTGTCCGGCAACCCCGACGGACAACGTGCTGACCTGCACTTACGATGTCAGCCTTGCCGCCGCGACATCGACCGAGAATCTCACCGTCACGGTCACGGCACCCGACAGCGCCGGCGAGACACTGGCTTTCACCAATGTAGTCGCTGGCCGTCAGCCGGATGCAGCCAACAGCGCCAACAACACAGCCGCCGCGAGCGTCGACATTTCCGACAGCGCGTCGCCGCCCGACGATACCGGCACGGGCGATACTGGTGGCAGCGATTCAGGCAATAACGACACGGGAAGCTCCGGTGGCGGCGATTCTGGCAATACCGACATGGGTGGTTCCGGCAGCAATGCAAACAATCCGCCGGCATCGTCATCCGGTGGCGGCGGCGGTGCGTTCGGCTTCCTCGGTTTCGGCCTGCTGGGCCTTGCGTTGCGGAGAAAACGCGGCGCCTGAAGTTCGAGTGGGTGACGCTCCGGCCGCTTCACTGGCGCCGGAGCGTTCCTCATCGACAGCGTTAACGCCTCAGACTTGGTTTAATGGGCGAGAAGTCTTGGCGGTTCGCGATGAATTGCGGCCGCGGAGGCAGGCCGCAGTACGGCTCGTCCAGCGCGTTGTCGCAGCGGTTGAAGACGATAAACACGTTGCTGCGCGGCTGCGGCGTGATGTTCGAATTCGAGCCGTGCATGACGTTGCAGTCGAAGAATATCACCGAGCCGGCGGGGCCAGTAGGGGCGACGATGCCGCCGGTCTCGACCATTTTCGCCAGGCTCGTGTGGTCGGGAACTCCGTATTCCTGCACTTTCAATGACTGCTTGTAATGCTCCTCGGGAGTTTCGCCGATACAGGCAAGAAATTGTTTGTGCGAGCCCGGAATCAGCATCAGCGGGCCGTTGTGCGGTGTGTTTGGCGTGAGCGCAATCGAGCACGACAGCGCACGCATCGCCGGCATGCCGTCTTCGACATGCCAGGTCTCGAAATCGGAATGCCAGTAAAACGGTTTGCCCTTGAAACCCGGCTTGTAGTTGACGCGAGTCTGGTGAAAGTACACGTCGCCGCCGAGAATCTGGCGCGCGATCGCGACGATGCGCCGGTCGCGGCAAAGGCGGGCGATCAGTCCTCCGAGTGCATGCACCGCGAAGATCGAGCGCACTTCGTCGCTGCCCGGCTCGGTAATTGTTTCTTCGCGCGCGTGCAGCGCAGGATCGTTGCGCATCGAGGCCAGTTCGTCGCACCAAGCCGCAATTTCGTCATCCGCGAACAGCCCGCCGAGCGTCAAAAATCCGTTATCGGCGTAGCTTTGCAGCCGTTCGGCGGCGAGCGGACCGGCTTCGGCCGTGCCGCAAACCACCGGCTCGCGGCGCGGCAGCAATGCCGGTCGCGCCGCGGTGCGGGACGGATACGGGTCGTCGAATTCCAGCGTCCGATTGTGTGCTGACGTCGCCATGCCGTTTACGCAGCGTTGTCATCCACCAACGG
This sequence comes from Gammaproteobacteria bacterium, assembly GCA_035700455.1. Taxonomy (GTDB): domain Bacteria; phylum Pseudomonadota; class Gammaproteobacteria; order Natronospirales; family DASSBR01; genus DASSBR01. Next base: position 8,874 of record DASSOO010000075.1, on the reverse strand, counting down.
GTACACGCCGTTTTCGTCGTGGACCTCACGACCGGTCACCGGCGGATTGAAGACACAGACGAGGCGCAGCGGCTTCTCTTTATGCGCCCGCAGGATGTGTTCGTCATGCTGGTCGAGCGCATACAGCGTCCCTGGGCGGATCGGATAAACCTTGCCGTCGGCGATGGTTTCGATTTCGCCTTCGCCGCCGATGCAATATACGGCTTCAAGGTGGTTCCGGTAATGCATCCGGGTTTCGCTGCCAGCCTTCATCGTGGTTTCGTGCATGGAAAAGCCCATGCCGTCTTTTTTGAGCAGGAAACGCCGCGATACCCAGGTGTCGGCTTCGACGTCGTCCGGCGTGCCGATGATTTCATCGAGATGTTTGACGATCATATGGTGTTCTCCGTCAGATGTTGAGAGAAAGCTTTTAGGCCACGCTACGGGCCGGCGATTGAATTTTCGCCACCGCGGCGGCGCTTTGCTCGATGATATCGAGCCCGGCATCCAGCTCGCTGTCGGTAATCGTCAACGGCGGCAGCAGTTTCAGTACCTCGTCGTCGATACCGGCGGTTTCGATGATGAGGCCGCGCTTGAAGGCTTCGGCCGAAATCTTCTCCGCCATGCCCGGTGCGCAGGCGAGGCCCTGGATGAGGCCGCGGCCGCGCACGCTCGCATCGAGCGCCGGATGGCGGTGCGCGATTGTTTGCAGGTGCGCCTCGATGTGTGCGGCTTTTGCGGCCACCGTCTGCGTCAGCGTGTCGTCGGTCCAGAAATCCAGCGCCGCGGTCGCGGTGACGAACGCGGGATTGTGGCCGCGGAACGTGCCGTTATGTTCGCCCGGCGCCCACACGTCGTGTTCCGGCTTCATCAGCACGACCGCGAACGGCAGCCCATAGCCCGAAAGCGACTTCGACAGGCACACGATGTCGGGTTCGATGCCGGCAGGCTCGAAGCTGAAGAAAGGTCCGGTGCGACCGCAGCCGACCTGAATATCGTCGACGATCAGCAGGATATCGTGGCGCTTGACGAGCGCCGCGAGGCGCTGCAGCCAGTCGAAGCTCGCGGCGTTGACGCCGCCTTCGGCCTGCACAGTTTCAAGGATAACTGCCGCCGGCTTGTCGACGCCGCTGCCGGCATCGTCGAGTACTGCTTCAAGGTACGCGAGCGTGTCGACTTCGTTGCCGAGATAGCCGTCGAAGGGCATCGGCGTGACGTTGCCGAGCGGTACACCGGCACCGTTGCGCTTGAACGAGTTGCCGGTGACGGCGAGCGAACCGAGCGTCATGCCGTGGAAGCCGTTGGTGAACGAGATAATCCGCTCACGGCCGGTGACTTTGCGCGCAAGCTTGAGCGCGGCTTCGACCGCGTTGGTGCCGGTCGGGCCGGGAAACTGTACCTTGTGATCGAAACCGCGCGGTGCGAGTACGATCTCGTGAAAACGCTCAAGGAACGCGCTCTTCGCGGCCGTAAACAGGTCCAGGCTGTGAGTGACGCCGTTACTCTCTATATATTCGACCAGCGCTGCCTTCAGCCGCGGGTGGTTGTGGCCGTAGTTGAGCGCGCCCGCGCCGGCGAAGAAGTCAAGGTAGCGGCGCCCATCCTCTCCGGCGAGATAGCAGCCTTCCGCGGTCGTGAAAACCACCGGAAACGAACGGCAGTAGCCGCGTACTTCGGATTCGTGACGTTCGATTGTATTCATGACTGACTCCATGTTCCTCAAATTCGTTTCCGCAGCGTGGCTGCGGCAGTGGCAAGAGGTGCCGGCTCTACCCTTTGAAGCTGAGCGGTCCGATACGAAACAGCTTTTCCGTTTCGTGTTCGCCGGGGAAATCGTCGGCATTTAGAAAATCGGCGGCCGCATCGAGCGGTGCGCCGTGGCGGCGCGCGAAGCTGCGAAACAGCGCCTGTGAAGCACGGTTGCCGGTCGCGACACTGGCTTCGAGATATTCGGCGCGGGTGGACTCCGCGACTGCATCCAGCAGCCGGCCGGCGATACCTTGGCCGCGCGCCGCCTTGGCGACGCCGATCTGCCAGACAAATACCGCTGCCGGAGTGGGCGGCGGCCGGTACGCCATGACAAAGCCGGCAACGCCCTTGGCGCCTTCGGCGACCATGCAAGTGTCGCCGAAATGCTTCGCGATCAGCAGGTAGCAGTACGCCGAATTCAGTTCGAGTACGCCGCTCGCGCCGGCGAGACGCCACATGGCGGCGCCGTCGGCGGCAGTGGCCTGGCGAATGCGGATCTCGTCCGGCATCACGCCACCGCGAGGTTGAGATCGCTTTCGACGAAGTAACGGTGCAGTCCGCGCAGCGCGCTTTGAACGCGCGGCGCGTCGACAACGCAGGTAATCGAGTGGGTCGATTCGAAACTGTCGTGGATCTGCGTCGCGCCGCTTCCAAGCGCACGCAGCGCATGGCTGCGTGCGCTGGCCGCGCCGACGCCGAAGCCAACCGCGGAAACCGAGCCGAGATCTGCGTCGACCGCGACATAGTCGCTGAGTTCGCGCTGCAGCCGGCTGACAAAAGCGTTTGCATCCGCCATCGCCGCGGTGGACAGGAGCAATTCGCGGCTTTCTGCCCCGGTGTTGTCGCGGAACACGCCCGCCAGGCCGACGCGGTCGATGAGTTCATCGCCGAGGCTGCTGTCGGCGTCCAGCGCAACGCGTACAAGTTCGCGATGGCAGGCGACGCCGATGACTTCCGGCGCGTCGCCGCCGCCGTGGCCGTGGATCACGGTGCCGCCGGCCGGCGAAAACGTCGAGCGCGCATGGATCGTGACCGAGTGGCTGGCGGCATAGCTGACCGCGCGGGGGTTCAGCACTTCGGCGCCGTGGCGCGCCAGTTCCTGCATTTCCTCGTAGCTGATTTCCTGCAGGCGCGTTGCACCGTCGACGATGCGCGGATCGGCGCTGTAGATGCCGTCGACATCGGAATAGATTTCGCAGCGTTCGGCGTCGAGCGCGGCCGCCAGTGCGACCGCCGTCGTATCGGAGCCGCCACGGCCGAGCGTCGCGACTTCGCCGGCCGGATTTTCGCCTTGAAAGCCCGCAACGACGACGATGCGTCCGCGTGCCAGTTCCTCGCGTACGCGTCGCGGATGCACGGCCTCGATGCGTGCATCGAAATGACGATCAGTCGTGTAGATGCCGCTTTGCGGGCCGGTCAGCGAAATAGCCGACTCGCCAAGCTCCTGGATTGCCATCGACAGCAGCGACATCGAGATGCGCTCGCCGGACGAAAGCAGCATGTCGAGCTCGCGGTATCCGGGTTCGGCTGCAAGACCGGTCGCGAGGTCGAGCAGCTCACTGGTGGTATCGCCCATCGCCGAAACCACGGCGACGATATCGTGGCCGCTGCGCCGCGCCTCGACGATCTTGCGTGCGACGTGTTTCAGTCGGGCCGGATCAGCGACCGAAGAACCCCCATATTTTTGTACGATGATGGACATCTGTATGTTCCTCCATGTTTCGTTCGGCATCCCGCGCCATAAAAAAAGACGAAGGCGTCTCTTGTATGAAGAGGCCTGATATGCGGTCAGAAGCGAGCGTAATTAGAAGCGGACTGGCAGCAAGCGGAGAGCGGATCTGCGTTCAAATCGCATTGAAATACGAAGCTTTACGTAAGAATCTTATAGGCGACACCCTAACATCCCTGGCCGCGGCTGTAAAATCGCGGCCGCGAGTTTCGTCGCGCCGGCGGTGATACCATAGCCGCCGGTTTCGAGGCGGAAAGTGGGCAGCCATGGTGGATTTCGCCGTCAAGATCGTGCTGGCTTACCTGCTCGGTTCAGTATCCGGCGGTCTGCTGCTGGGGCGTCTTCGGGGCGTCGATTTGCGCACCGTCGGCAGCGGCAATGCCGGCGGTACCAATGCGATCCGCACGCAGGGCAAGGCCTTCGGCGTGGCGGTACTGGCGATCGACGTGATCAAGGGCATCGTCGCCGCGGGTGGCCTTCCATTGTTGCCGCTGCCGTTCGCCGCATCGGCCGCGTTTGCGCCGTGGCTCGGCGTCGCGTGCGCCGCCGCCGCGGTGCTCGGCCATGTATTTCCTGTCTGGTTCGGGTTTCGCGGCGGTAAGGGCGCCGCGACGCTGGTCGGCGTGCTGCTGGTGCTCGCGCCGCTCGGGCTCGTGCCCGTGCTGGTCGTCTGGCTGGTGGTACTGACGACAACCGGTTTTGTCGGCCTGGCAACGATTCTCGCGGCGCTTGCCTTCGTCGCCTATGCATTTCTGGTGCCGTTGCCGTTGCCGCTGGAATGGTTCGCGGCAGTAATGGCCGCCTTCGTGATCTTTACCCACCGCGGCAATATCGGGCGCCTGTGCGCCGGCACCGAGCACCGGTTTTCGCGGGTGATGGTGCTCAGGCGTCGTGGCGGCTGAGACGGCGCCGCTGTACGCGGTCGCCCGGCATCTCGCCGATGGCCGCTTCCATTCCGGCACCGCGATCGCGGCTGACCTTGGCCTGAGCCGTGCAGCCGTATGGAAGCGCGTACGTCAACTGGCCGATGCCGGACTCGAAGTGCATCGCGTCCCGGGCCGCGGTTACCGCCTCGCCGCGCCGCTCGATCTGCTCGACGCCACAGCGATCCGCGCCATGCTCGGTGAAGCGCATGCGGCAGCGCTCAACTGCCTCGAAGTCCTGTTTACCACCGACTCCACCAATGCCTGGATGCAAAACCGCGCGGCACGACTGCCCGAGGGCGGCGTCGGCGCCTGTATCGCTGAGCGCCAGACGGCCGGCCGCGGCCGCCGGGGTCGCGATTGGGTGTCGCCGTTCGGCGCGAATATTTATCTCTCCGTTGGCTGGAACTTGCACGACCTGCCACCTGAACTGCATGCGCTGAGCCTGGCGGCGGGCATCGCGGCCGCCGCGGCCGTTGAAGACTGTGGCTTCGCCGGTGTCGGCCTCAAGTGGCCCAACGACCTCGTCTGGCGGGAGCGTAAGCTCGGCGGCATTCTCGTCGAGGTGCAGGGCCAGCCCGGCGGTGCCTGCCGGCTCGTCGTCGGCGTCGGTATTAATGTGGCTATGCCGGCTGCGGCAGCGCAGCCGATCTCCCAGCCATGGGTCGATCTCGCGACAATCCGCGAATTGGCACTCGGGTTGCGCAGCCGTCTCGCTGGAACGCTGATTCGTTCGTTGATGGATATGCTGCGGCGCTACGCGCGTACCGGTTTCGGCCCGTTTGCCGATGCCTGGCGCGCGCGCGATGCAATGGCCGGGCGGCGCGTCGACCTGCTGCTGCCGGATGGGGTGGCGCACGGCGTGGCTGCCGGTGTAGACGCCGAAGGCGCGCTGTGCCTGAAAAGCGGCGGCCGCACGCGGCGCTATTTCGCCGGCGAGATCAGCCTGCGCGCAGTGGCAGGTAAATGAATCTGGTCATCGACATCGGCAACAGCCGCATTAAGTGGGCTTCGACCGAAAACTCGCGTTTGCACGGGCCGGGGGCGGTATATTATCCGGGCAGGCCGCTTGCCGAAGTGTTTACTGGCGCCTGGGGGGCGCTGGAGCCGCCCAGCCGCGTGGTGTGTACGTGCGTGGCCGGCGGCCAGATCGGCGCCAGCCTCGCGGACTGGTTGCGGGCGCGCTACGGCGTGAGTATGGAGTTTGTCAGCGCGCAGGCCGAAGGCTTCGGCGTGCGTAACGGCTACCGCGAACCGGACCGCCTTGGGGCCGACCGCTGGGCTGCGCTGATCGGCGCACGGCGGCGTGAGCCGCGGGCCGTCTGCGTCGTGGACTGCGGTACGGCTATCACGATTGATGCGCTTGCCGACGATGGCCGGCATCTGGGAGGTCTGATCGCACCCGGCGTGATGACGATGCGGCGCGCGCTCTACGAAGCGGCGGCCGGCATTGTCGACGAAGGCGAGGGCGAACTGACGCCGCTTGCCGCAGATACGCGCTCGGGCGTCAGTGCCGGCACGCTGTATGCCGCAGCGGCGTTCATCGACCGCGGTTGCGCGGAAATAGAGCAGGCCGCGGGTCACGCAATGTCGCGGCTTTTAACCGGCGGCGGCGCGGATGTACTTCGCCCGCTCCTTAAGGGCACTTACGCACCGGTGCCCGATCTGGTGCTGGAGGGTCTGGCGGTGATTGCCGCATGAAAATCCTGTTCCTGATCCTGCTGCTGTTGAACCTCGGGCTGGTCGCCTGGCACTACTGGATCGTCCCGCAGCCGGAGCAGTCGCGCGCGCTCGAATCCGGCGTGCCGCGTCTCAGGTTGTGGCAGCCGGCGGACAATCGCGCGCCGGCTCCGAGCGTGACGGCGCCAACACAGGTGCCTGTTCCCGCGACGCACCGGCCGCCGGCAACGGCTGAAACCGTCAGCCTCCGCAATACCGGCGGCGCCCCGAGTTGCGCCGAATTTGGCCCGTTTGACGATAGCGATGCTGCATCGCGGGCGGCGGCCGTGCTCAAGGCGCGCGGCATTGCCGTCATTGTTACCACTCGGACAAAAGCCGTCCAGAGCGGTTATTGGGTCTACTTCCCGCCGTTCGCGACCTACGATGCCGCCAAGGCGATGGAGACAAAGCTGCGCCGACGAGGCATCAAGGACGTTTTCATCGTTGGCGAAGGCGAGCAGCGCAATGCGATTTCGCTGGGTGTTTTCAGTGATCCGGCGCGTGCCGCGCGGCGCCGCGACGCATTACGTAAACTCGGTTTCAAACCGAAGCTGGGCCGGCGGCTGCGGGACGAAGACCGTTACTGGCTGCGCGCGACGGCAGCGGCCGGCGAGGTTCTGCCGCAGGCAGCTTCGGTTGCCACTGCCGGAACGCTCACCCGGCGCACGCTTGCGTGCGTGACACAGTAAGGGCAAAGCCCTAAAATTATCAGGTTAACCGTCGCGTTTTGCTGCCGTTGCACGTGCTCCGACCGTCTGATAAGGCGGGAAATCGATCAGGCGAATGATTTCTCTCCACACGGCCGGAACACGATGTTCGGCCTGGCGGACGCGCGCCAGAGGCGGCCGATGAGTCAATTTTGAGGCTGGCGTAGCTCAGCAGGTAGAGCAACTGATTTGTAATCAGTAGGTCGCAGGTTCGATTCCTGTCGCCAGCTCCAGACAGTCCTTGGAGGCATTCGAAACAAACGATGGACCATTCGATCAGTTCGGACACGGACCTGGCGGCCCCGGCGCTGCCCAAACCGCATCTGTCCCCGGCAGCGCGCATCTTCCGCCTGTTGCGCAAGTTTACCTGGCCTCTTTACTGGTGGTATGAGAAGAAACTTTACGCCAGCGTGAGCGAGGGCCGGATTCCGGAACATATCGGCCTGATCCTCGATGGTAATCGCCGCTTTGCGCGCGGCATCGGCCTCGATGTGCGCAAGGGACATGAGTTCGGCGTCGAGCGTGTTCACGAACTGCTGGAATGGTGTCTGGAACTTGGCATCCCGCATGTCACGATTTTCGTGTTCAGCGCGGAAAACTTCGATCGTACACCGGCCGAAGTTGAATACCTGCTCGACCTGTTCGTCCGCGAAAGCCGCCGGCTGATAAGCCATCCCCGCATCAAGACGCATAAAGTGCGCGTCAAGGTAATCGGGCAGCGCGAGCGGCTGCCGGAGGCGGTGGTTGTCGCGTCCGAGGCGCTGGAGAATTCGACCGCCGCACACGACGGCATGCTGCTGAATATCGCGCTCGCCTACGGTGGACGCGAGGAGATTGTCGACGGGATCAAAAAACTGCTGGCGGGGGCTGAACGCGAGGGCAGGTCGCTGCGCGATGTCGCCGACAAACTTACCGCCGCACAGATCAGCGGCTGCCTCTACACCGCCGGCATTCCCGATCCGGACTTCATCATTCGTACCAGCGGCGAAGTTCGGCTTTCGGGATTCTTCCTCTGGCAGGCCGCCTACAGCGAGTATTATTTCTGCGACGCGCTGTGGCCGGCCTTCCGGCGCATTGACTTCCTGCGCGCGATCCGCAGCTATCAGGGCCGCGAACGGCGCTACGGGTGCTGAGGCAGCCAGATTTGCGTTCGATGCTGCGTGGCATCAGACGCAAGCAAGGCGTACAATGCTTGATTTTATCGGCCGTCCGCTTGTTCAAGCAGCCGGGCGGGTCAGTGCGCTCGTTTCTTTATTGACACGCATCTTCAATATATCCGACAATACCCAGCTTACGTTTTTTCCCGGTAGTTGCTTCCGAGGCGGGGGCGATAAGGCCGGAGCGTCTGCTTTGGCGGCGAAGGTTTTGAGGGTTTAGCGCAGCGGAAGGGCACTCAAGCGGACGAGGCGGATCCAGCCAAAGCACCGCTTTTGTCCGTCGAGCGGCCGGCGAGGAAGGTCGGCTGGCAGACGCACCAGGGATGGGTACTCGCAACGAGGTTTTGAGGAGCAGCAGCGGAGGGGTACCCAAGCGGCCAACGGGGGCAGACTGTAAATCTGCTGGCTTACGCCTTCGGAGGTTCGAATCCTCCCCCCTCCACCACGCTTTCGAGCGCCCGATACGGCAGCTCAAGCGAAAGGCTGAGAGAACGCGGGTGTAGTTCAATGGTAGAACCTCAGCCTTCCAAGCTGATGATGTGGGTTCGATTCCCATCACCCGCTCCAGACGGAGGTTCTATTAAAGGAGTTGCCGCCCATATAGCTCAGTCGGTAGAGCACTTCCTTGGTAAGGAAGAGGTCACCGGTTCAAATCCGGTTATGGGCTCCACGAAGATTGGTTAGTGGTTCCGAGGTTAGCGGTTAGTGGAAGAAGGAAGAATCTGAACTTCTTGGCCGAACCACTCATTCCTAACCACTGACCCGGCGAAGCCGCCGGGCCTGCGAAGAGTTTAACGACTAGCGACAAGACTTAAACCGAGGACGAAAGAGATGTCGAAGGCGAAATTTGAGCGCACCAAGCCGCATGTCAACGTGGGCACGATCGGTCACGTGGACCATGGCAAGACGAC
>DASSOO010000074.1:0-2802 GCA_035700455.1 Gammaproteobacteria bacterium | reverse complement strand
TCGCCGCGCCTTCATAACCGATCGGCACCCCGAGCGTGTGAATCTGACGGTCGGCAAGGTCCAGGCCGGAGAGCCGTTCCCGCTGAAAGCGAATTTCGCGCTCGACAGCGTCCAGCCGGTGCTGCACGCAAATCTTGGGCTTGCGGCAACGGTCATCGCCGTTCCAGCGGCGCAACAGTACCGGCTCGCGAACGGCACCCTCGAAATCAACGCACGCGGTGCGGGGCTGCCGGTGCAACCGACCCATGTCGCCTCCAAATGGCAGACGCTTACCGTCGATCTCGGTGCCGGTACGTTCGCGCTCGACAGCCTGACGCTGAAAACTCTCGGTCTTGAAGCCGACGCGACGCTGAAAGGCAACGGCCTTAATGCGGCACCGCGGATTACGGGCAACGTCGAGGTACCCGACTTTGCGCCGCGTACGGTGCTCGAAAAGATGGGCCACCGCCTGCAGCCGCAGGATCCGAAAGTATTGCGTCATGCCTCCCTCAGCGCCGACATAGACGCGAGCCGCACCGGCGCGATGCTCCAGAACGTCGCAATGACCCTGGACGATACACATATCAACGGCCAGATTGGCATCAAGAGTTTCAAGACAGGCGCGTTGACGTTTGCGCTGTCGGCCGATGCGCTCGATGCGGATCGCTATTTGCCCGCGGTAGTCAGTAAGGCCGGCAAGGTCGCCCAGCCGACGAGCTTCGACCACATGCGCCTGCCGGCCGAGAAATTGCGCGGCCTCAACGTCGACGGCCGGCTTACGGTCGGCAGCTTCAAGCTGCTGAATCTGAAGGCGAGCAACATCTCGCTCGGCATTGCGGCGGCCAACGGCGAGGCCACTTTGAACCCGCTCTCAGCGCAGCTTTATGGCGGCACCTACAGCGGCAGTATCAAGGCGGCGGCGGTCGGCAAGGCGATGAAGCTCGTTGTGGATCAGCGTCTCGCCAAGGTCGAACTCGGGCCGCTGATCAACGATTTTCTGGGTAAAAAGCTGATCAGCGGCACCGCGGATCTCAACATCGCTTTCAATGGCGCAGGCGACACCGTCGGCGCTCTCAAGCAGACGCTCGACGGCAAATTCGGCTTCGACATCAAGCGCGGCGCAGTCGACGGCATCGATCTTTGGTCGGCCATACGCCGGGCCTACGCCGTCATCAAGCATCAGCCGGCACCGAAGCAAACCGGCCCCGAGAAGACCGAATTCGTTGCACTCAATGGCAACGGGGTCATTCACCACGGCGTCCTCGACGACAAGACCCTCATCGCCGATCTTCCGTTCATGCGCATCGACGGCCATGGCTCGATCGACCTCGTACGGCAGTCCGTTGATTACCGCCTGAACGCAAAGATCATCAAGATTCCGGAAATCGACAATCGCGGCGACCTGGCGAAGATCAAGGGAAAGACAGTTCCGATTCACATTGAAGGCGACTTCAACAATCTGACGGCGTTTCCGGATCTCGCCGACTTGCTCAAACAGCGTCTCGAAGACAAACTCAAGTCGAAACTGAAGGACAAGCTCAAGGGCCTCTTTAACCCGCCGCGGCCACTGGCCGGCGGCGTGCGATGAAGGCGATTGCGTTTCTCGCGCTCGCGGCGTTTGCGCTGCCGGCCTTCGGCGCGCGTATCGACGCTTTGAAAATCGCCCGCCACGGCGATGCCTACAAACTCTACAGCAACGTGTATCTGCAGGCACCGATCAAGCAGGTGCGCCACGTGCTGCTGGACATCAACCACTGGTGGTGGATCAGCGGTGCGATTCTCGAGAGCCGCGTCCTTCGGCGGCTCGACGCGCGCACCCAGATCGTATACGTGAAAAGCGGCGGCTGCGTCGCCTTCTTCTGCCCCCAGATCGAGCAGCATGAAATTGTGCGCGAACTTTCGCCCGACCATATTTTCGCCGAGGCGATTCCGGCACAAAGCAACGTTCGCATGAGTCATACCGACTGGCTGCTCAAAAGCGAGAGCGGCGGCACGCGGCTGATTACCCAAGTGTTGCTTGTACCGGACTTCGCGGTGCCGCCGCTGATCGGTCCGGACCTCATCGAACACATGCTCAAACAGCAAAGCGAAAGCGGCGCGCATGGTATAGAAAAGCTCGCGCGCGAGCGGGCAGGCCTGCCACAGAACACGAATGAGCGGTGACGCCTTCAGCACGCGGCTGCTCGCGTGGTTCGATTGCCACGGCCGCCACGACCTGCCCTGGCAACGCAACCCGACGCCGTACCGCGTATGGGTATCCGAAATTATGCTGCAGCAGACGCAGGTTTCGGCGGTCATTCCTTACTTCGAGCGCTTCACCGCCCGCTTTCCCGATCTGCCTGCGCTGGCGGCCGCGCCGCTCGACGAGGTGCTCGCGCTGTGGGCCGGACTCGGTTACTACGCGCGGGCGCGCAACCTGCACCGCGCCGCGCAGATCGTTTGCGCCGATCACGGCGGCAAGTTACCGCGCGACATCGATGCGCTGACGGCGCTGCCGGGCATCGGCCGCTCGACCGCCGGTGCAATCCTCGCGCTCAGCCGCGACGAGCGTCACCCGATACTCGACGGCAACGTCAAGCGCGTGCTGGCGCGTTACCACGGGATCGAAGGCTGGCCGGGCGATGCGGCCGTCGCGGCCCGGCTTTGGGCGTGCGCCGAGGAGCACACGCCGCCGGAAAACTGTGCACGTTACACACAGGCGATCATGGACCTCGGCGCGACCGTCTGCACACGCCACAAGCCGCTGTGCGCGCTCTGCCCGCAGCGTATGGAATGTGCAGCCAGCCGCGAGGGCCGCCAGAGCGAACTACCGGCACCGCGCAC
>DASSOO010000073.1:0-4337 GCA_035700455.1 Gammaproteobacteria bacterium | reverse complement strand
TGCGGCGATGCCAGCGACGATAAGGTGCTGTTGAAGGCCGGCATCGACAAGGCGCGCATGCTGATCGCGGCCGAAGAGGACGACGGCGAAAACGCGTTCATCTCGCTCGCGGCCAAGGACCTGCAGCCTGAACTCAAGGTGCTGGTCGTAGCCAGTTCGCAGCGTTCGATTCGGCGGCTGATGCTGGCGCGCGCCGACATGGTATTCGCACCGGCAGAAGTCGGCAGCCGGTTGCTCGCGAACCTGGTCGAAGGCGAAGAGTTGCCGGAGCAGTTCAGCGATCTTTTGAAGCGCGGTGAAGTTTAGCCAATTCGCCGGCAACACCTGTATAACCGATACAAACGGAGCATTCGATGGCAGAAAAGCAATTTCGCACGGAGCATGACAGCATGGGCGAACTGAAAGTCCCCGCCGATGCGCTTTGGGGCGCACAGACGCAGCGTGCGGTCGAAAATTTTCCGGTCAGCAACTTGCGCGCACCGCGCGCGCAGATTCGCGCGCTCGGTTTGATAAAGGCCGCAGCCGCCGCAGTGAATCGCGAGCTCGGGTTGCTCGACGACGCGCGTGCGCAGGCCATCGCAAAGGCGGCCAGTGCCGTATCCGCCGGCGACTACGATGAGCAGTTTCCGATCGACATCTTCCAGACCGGCTCCGGCACCAGCAGCAACATGAATGCCAACGAGGTTATCGCACACCTAGCGGACGGCGACCGCAAGCTTGGCGTGCACCCGAACGACCACGTCAACATGTCGCAGAGCAGCAACGACGTCATTCCGACGTCGATTCACGTCGGCGCGGCACTGGAGATCCACGAAGCACTGAAGCCGGCGCTCACGCATCTCGCTGGAACAATCGAGGCGCGCGCGGCGGAACTGAAGGACGTGGTCAAGACCGGCCGCACGCACCTGATGGACGCGATGCCGGTGACGCTTGGCCAGGAGCTTGGCGGCTGGGCCGGCCAGATACGCAACGGCATTGCGCGCCTGGACGCCTGCGCGCCGCGCCTCAACGCGCTGCCGCTCGGCGGCACTGCGGTCGGCACCGGCATCAACGCGCATCCGGAGTTCGGCCGGCGCGTCGCCGCAAAGCTCGCGGAGCGCACCGGCGTTCGGTTCACGACCAGCGACAATTATTTCGAATCGTTGAGTTCCCAGGACGCCGCGGTCGAAGTCTCCGGGCAGTTGAAAGTGATCGCGGTCAGCCTGATGAAAATCGGTAACGACTTGCGCTGGATGAACTCCGGGCCGCTCGCCGGGCTCGCCGAGATCGCGCTGCCGGCGCTGCAACCGGGCAGCAGCATCATGCCCGGCAAGGTCAACCCGGTGATCGCGGAATCGGTGACGATGGTCGCCGCGCAGGTGATCGGCAACGATGGCACGATTACCGTCGCGGGGCAGGCCGGCAATTTTCAACTCAACGTCATGCTGCCGGTCGTCGCGTACAACCTGCTGCAAAGCATCGAGATTCTCGCGAACGCCGCGCGCATGCTGGCAGACAAGGCAATCAAGGGCTTCAGCGTGAATCGTGAACACATCGCCACGGCACTGGAGAAAAACCCGATCCTCGTCACGGCGCTGAATCCCGTCATCGGCTACGAATTGGGCGCGAAGATTGCGAAGCGCGCCGCGGCCGAGGGCCGGCCGGTACGCGAGGTTGCGGCGGAGATGACCGACCTGAAGGAAGACGATCTGCGGCGGCTGCTGGATCCGCTGGATTTGACCCGTGGTGGGATCAAGGGCTGATTGCGCAGATTGCCCGCATGCTAAGTAGTACATTAGATAAACAGTGCAAGCGACTGATAATTCGATAAATTCAGATCATATTCCAGACTATCTCGGACGTCTCCGCGTGCGACTTGCCGGTACCGAGGCAGCGGATCCGTTCGCGGCCGAGTATCGCGGTGCGTACCGCGACCTGCCGCCGGAGTTTCGTCCGGACCGCGAACTCGCGACGCGCGTGGCGGCGGTGCTGGTTCCCGTCGTCAAGCGCGTGCCGGTGCCGACGGTGCTGTTCACGCGCCGCACCGAGCATTTGCTCGATCATGCGGGGCAGGTGAGTTTTCCCGGTGGCAGCCGCGAAAGCAGTGACGCGGACGCGGCCGCGACCGCGCTGCGTGAAACGGACGAGGAACTGGGGCTCGGTGCGGAACGTATCGAAACGATCGGCTTTCTCGCGCCATACCGCACAACGACCGGTTTCGTCATTACGCCGGTCGTCGGGCTGGTTGAGCCGGGTCCGCTTGCGCCGAATCCGGACGAAGTCGCGGCCGCGTTCGAAGTGCCGCTCGATTACCTGCTGGAACGCTCGCGCTTCGAGCGGCACGAGAAGACGTTCAGCGGCCATCAGGTAGCGTACTACGTGGTGAAATATCGGGACGAAACGATCTGGGGCGCGACCGCAGCGATCCTGTACGAGTTTTGCAATTTGCTCGCGAGCGACAAGCCATGACAACTTCCGTTTTGAAGTTGCTCGAGATCATGGCGGCGCTTCGTGATCCGCAAACCGGTTGCCCGTGGGATCGCGAACAAACGTTCAGGACGATCGCGCCGTACACCGTCGAAGAAGCGTACGAGGTTGCCGAGGCCGCCGAGCGTGACGATACGGCGGCGTTGCAGGAAGAACTCGGCGACCTGCTGCTGCAGGTCGTGTTTCACGCACGCATGGCAGAGGAGGCCGGGCTGTTCGATTTCGCCGCGGTGGCCGAGGGCCTGGCCGACAAGCTCGTCAAGCGTCACCCGCATGTCTTCGGCGGCGAGCGTATCGATGACGCTGCCGCGCAGACGCGCGCCTGGGAAGATCAGAAGGCCGCGGAGCGGGACGGCGGCGCGCTCGACGGGGTGGCTGCCAGCCTGCCGGCGTTGACGCGCGCGGTAAAACTGCAGAAGCGCGCGGCGCGCGTCGGCTTCGACTGGAAGACACTGGCACCGATTCTGGCGAAAATCGAAGAGGAACTGGCGGAACTGCGCGCCGAAATCGATGCACAAGCGCCCAGGGCGCAACTCGAGGACGAACTCGGTGACGTATTGTTCGCGGTGGCGAACCTCGCGCGCCATTTCGACATCGACCCGGAGCAGGCTCTGCGCGGCACCAATCGCAAGTTCACGCGTCGCTTCGCGGCAATCGAAGCGGAGCTGGCGGAGCGCGGGCAGCGGCCGGAAGATGTGACGCTCGAAGACATGGATGCGATCTGGGAGCGCGCGAAGCTCACCGAGCGCGGCAAATAAGGCCAGTTCCCCCTTCAGGCTTTCGGCCGCAAACGCGAGGGCAGGAACTGCGAGTTCGCGCTAACGCGCTACTGTTGCTCCGGCCCCAGTCCCCAGTCCCCAGTCCCCAGTCCCCAGTCCCCAGCCTCATTCCTATTTCACCGCCATCGGCGACAGTATTTCGTCGAGATAATCCGGTGCGCCCTCACGACGCTCCAGGTGCGGAAAGCGCAGGCCGCCGTGGTAGTCGACGTCGTAGGTCACGAACCAGTCCTGGTTCTTCACCAGCAGCGCGATCGGCGCCTTGTCGTCCTTCGCCGCAGTTATCGCGCGCTCCAATACTCCCGGCGTAAACTCGATACCGTTGACTGCAATTACGGTCATGCCGGCACCGAGGCCGGCCTGGAATGCCGGGCCATTCCATAGCACGTCGCTGATCTCACCCTTGCTGTTCAATTCGAGACCGATCGAGAACATCTCGTTAAGGGTTTCGGTTTGGTCGCGATGGCTGTAGGCCTCGGCGAATGCCGATCGCTTGTCGTTATAGACCAGCTTCCAGCCGCTGCGCGAAATGCCTTCGAGCGGCGCGCCGCGGCCGGTGCGGTCGAGCAGGTGGTGCAGGAATTGCGCCCAGTCGTAAGGCTGGACCTTGTTGAGCGCGGCGACGATGTCGTCGAATGTGTAGGGGATTGTCGCGTAGCTGCCGTTGTCGATGCCGTAAAACAGCCGGCAGAAGTCGTTGAGCGAGTGCTTGTCGCCGCTCAGCTCGCGAATCTTGGTGTCGACGTCGAGCCAGATGAGGACTCCCTCGGTGTAAAAGTCGATGCCCGAGATGCGCTTGTAGTTGGCCCAGTCGCGCGATGTCGCGAAACGGAGCGGAGCGGCGTTGGCGGTATCCTGGAGGTTGCGCCAGCTGCGGCCACGGCGATGATCGAGCGCCGCCGCGGTATGCGCGAGCAGTGCGCGCGTCTCCTTCTTGGTACGCAGGCCGATGCGTGCAGCCATGACCTGACCGACGTACTGCGTGAGCCCTTCGTAAACCCACAACAGGTTGTCCTTCATCGGCGCCTGATAATCGGGCGTCGCAAGGCCCGTGGGCCGCAGGAATTTGCCGTTCCAGGAGTGCGTGTATTC
>DASSOO010000072.1:0-4806 GCA_035700455.1 Gammaproteobacteria bacterium | reverse complement strand
TATCGGCGAACACATGAATCGCCTGAATGCGACGCGGCGTGGGTTGTTGCGCAATCGCGCGATCGGGTTCGTTTACCAGTTTCATCATCTGCTGCCTGAATTCACCGCGCTCGAGAATGTGGCAATGCCGCTGCTGATCCGCGGCACGGCGCCGCGCGATGCGGCGGCCGAGGCGGAAAAGCTGTTGACGCGCGTCGGCCTCGGGGAGCGTCTGCGGCATAAGCCCGGCGAGCTGTCCGGCGGTGAACGCCAGCGCGCTGCGGTCGCGCGTGCGCTAATCACGCGGCCGGCGTGCCTGCTGGCGGACGAGCCGACCGGTAACCTGGACGCCGCCGCCGGTGCGAATGTCTACGACCTGATGCTGGAGTTGAACGCCGACCTCGGCACGAGCATGGTGGTGGTGACGCATGATCCATCGCTCGCGGCGCGGATGGGGACGGTTTATACGTTGGTTGAGGGGGTTTTGAAGTAGGGGTGCCGCCTGCGGCGGCAGGCTGATGGGGCGGGGGCGCCGGCCCCCTACGGCGGGTGACTTTCTTTCAAAAAGAAAGTCACCAAAGAAACTTGCGCCAGATTCGCTCGGTCCCGGCACGTCCCTGTGCTGGGACTACCCGAAGCGCGCAGCACAAAAACGGGCCGGGCGAGAACTCGGTCCCTCCATGGACCTCGGACAACTCGCCCTTGCTCCCGTTTTTGTACCACGCGCTTCGGCTCGTTCGACAGGCGCAAGAGAAAGGCAGCCGGCCGTCGTGGCCGGCAAAAAGAAAAGAATTTGGGCGCGGCTTCGCTGCGACCTTGGAAGAACGAGTTGCAACGGCGGCGGTTGCACGCGAAAGGGGAGCGCATTGGGGATCGGCGCGCAGACGAAAAAGAGTAGCGGCGGCTTTTCGTTGCCGCTGGCGGCGCTCGTGTTTCTGTGCGGAATCATGGCGTTGGACAGCCTGCCGGACTTGCCGGCGGCGTGGTGGCTTGCAGCCTTGTTGCCGCTGGCGCTTGGGGTGCGGCATCGGGGCGTGCGGTATCTGTTCATTGCGGCACTCGGCTTTGCTTGGGCGTGGTGGCCGGCATATTCTGGCTTGCAGCATCGGTTGCCCGCGGCGCTCGAAGGGCACGACCTGACAGTCGTCGGCGTGGTGCAGCCGTTTCCGCGGCGCCAGGGTCAGTTGGTGCGAGTAGCGCTGACGGTCACGGATTTCGACGCGCCGGCATCGCTCGATTCGCCGCCGCGCAAGCTGCGGCTCAACTGGTATCGGCCGAAGACGATGCCGCACGCGGGGGAGACGTGGCGGTTCCGGGTGCGGCTGAAGCGGCCGAACGGGTTCCAGGACCCGGGCGGCTTCGATTATGAGGGCTGGTTGTTCGCAAACGCGTTCGACGCGACCGGTTACGTGCGCGGCGACGCGAAGCGGCTCGATGACGGCGCCGAGGCGGGGCCTGTACTGCGGGCGCGCCGCAAGCTGGATGCGGTGATCGACGCAGCGGTGCCCGGTAGCGCGTTTAGGGGCGTACTGCAGGGCGTCACGGTCGGCGACGGCCACGCCATTCCGGCGCACCAGTGGGACGTGTTCCGGCAGACCGGAATCGTCCATCTGGTGGTTATTTCCGGTTCGCACATTATCCTCGTCGCCGGTTTCGCGGGCCTGCTGATCAGCCTGCTATGGCGCACGAGCGCGCGGCTGTGCGAGCGGCTGGCCGCGCGCCGCGCTGCCGCACTTGGCGGACTGGTGATCGCGATCGGCTACGCGCTGCTCGCCGGCTTCGGCATTCCGATCCAGCGCGCGCTGCTGATGTTTGCGGTCATTGCCGCGGCGGTCTGGTACGGCGGCAGTATCCGCCCCTATGCCGCGCTCGCGGTGGGCTTGATCGGCGTGCTGCTGATCGACCCGCTCGCGCCGCTGGCGCCGGGTTTCTGGCTGTCGTTCGGCGCGGTCGCGGTCTTGATTTATGTATTCGCCGGACGGCCGGCGCGGGGCTGGCTGCATAAGACGCTGTGGGCGCAGATTGCCGTGCTCATCGGCCTGCTGCCGCTGGCCGCCTTTTTCTTCGGTCACGCTTCTTCGGTGGGCGGCATTGCCAACCTCGTCGCAATTCCATTGTTCGAGTTCGTCATCGTACCGCTGGCGCTTGCGGGCGCGCTGCTCGGAGCGCTATGGCTGCCGGCGGGGAGCGTGCTGCTGGGTGCGGCGGCGAAGGTGCTGGTCTGGCTGTGGCCGTTGCTCGAATGGGCGGCCGCGCTCCCGCATGCGTATGTGCCAGTACCGGAACCGTCGCTATGGGTGCTGGTACTCGCGCTCGCCGGGGTAGCGCTGCTGCTGGCGCCGCGCGGGATACCCGCGCGCTGGCTGGGCGCCGTCATGATTGCGCCGCTCGCGCTGGCGCCGCAGCCGCGGCCGGCGCCCGGCGGATTCAATCTGACCCTGCTGGACGTCGGCCAGGGTCTGGCGGCAGTGGTGCGCACGCATGCGCACACGCTGATTTTCGATACCGGCCCGAGCTTTGCCAGCGGCTCCGATACCGGCGCGTTGGTGGTCGTACCGTATCTGCACAGCCGCGGCATCGCGCATCCCGATCTGCTGATAGTCAGCCACGGCGACGACGACCACGCCGGCGGGGTGCGGTCGGTGCTCAAGGCTTTTCCGCAGTTGCCGGTTGTGACCAGCGCGCACCGGCGCTTTCCCGCCGCTGCGGCCTGCGTGGCCGGCAAGCACTGGCAGTGGGACGGCGTTTACTTCCGGATGCTGAACCCGGCGGTTGCCGAAGGCGACGGCTCCGACAACAACCGTTCCTGTGTGCTCAAGATCGACGCGGCGGGCGGCAGCGCGCTGTTGACCGGCGACATTGAGGCCGTGGCCGAGCGGCGCCTGGTGGAGCACGATGCAAGGCTTCTGCGCAGCGACATTTTAGTCGCACCGCATCACGGCAGTGCGACTTCGTCGACGGCGGAATTCATTCAGGCGGTCGCGCCACGCTACGTGCTGTTTCCGGTCGGCTATCGCAACCGCTGGCATTTTCCGCGGCCGGCAGTGGCCGCCCGCTACCGGGCGGCCGGTGCAAAGCTGTTCGGCACGGCGGCCTGCGGTGCGATCACTTTTCACGTCGCGGCGGCTGTCGCCTTCGCCGGCGCGTGGCGCACCGGCCATCGGCATTTCTGGACGCGCGACGGGAATTCCTGCGAATGAAAGCAAAAATCCAGTATGATTCCGGACATTTGATGGCCGCCTGTTTTCGGCCGGGGAGAGCCAATGCTTGAAGTGATCGAAGCCGGCGGCTGGGTGATGTGGCCGATCATTCTGTGCTCGGTGATCGGCGCGAGCATCATCATCGAGCGGCTGTGGACGCTGCAGCGCAAGCGCGTGCTGCCGGAGCACCTGCGCGCGCAGATCTGGCATTGGCTCACCAACGACGAACTCACCGACGAGAATCTCAAGCTGCTGCAGGCAAGCTCGCCGCTCGGCCGGCTGCTCGCAGCGGGGCTCGCGAACCGCAATCGGCCGCGCGAGCTGATGAAGGAGAGCATCGAGGACACCGGCCGCCACGTGGTGCACGACCTCGAGCGTTATCTCAACACGCTCGGCACGATCGCGGCGATTTCGCCGTTGCTGGGCCTGCTCGGCACCGTCATCGGCATCATGCGTGCGTTCAGCGCGCTCGGCGCACACGCGGGTGGCGATCCGACGCTGCTTGCGGCCGGCGTCGCCGAGGCGCTGGTGACGACCGCGGGCGGCCTCGCCGTCGCGATTCCGGCGCTGATCGCCTATCGTTACCTGCGCGGCCGCGTCGAGTACCTCGTGGTGATGATGGAGCAGGAGGCGGTCAAGCTGATCGACGCGGTTGGCGAACGCCGCGAGGAACTCGACGACGAGCGACACGGGGCAGCCGCATGAAGCTCGCCCGGCGGCGAACGGAGGAGCCGGACCTCAACATCATCAACCTCGTCGACGTGGTGCTGGTGCTGCTGGTGTTCTTCATGCTGACGTCGACGTTCGAGCGTCGTGCCGACATTCGCATCGACCTGCCCAAGTCGGAGGCGCCGGCGACCAATGCGAACGCGGTGCTCGAGGTGACCGTCGATGCCAAGGGCAACTATTATTTCGGCGCGCGCGAAGTGGCGGCGGGCGAAAGCCGCGACGTGCTCAAGCGCGCGCTCGCCGCCGATGCCGGCGGCAATTTCAAGCGGCCGCTGACGATTCGCGCCGACGCGCGCACAACGCACCAGTCGGTGGTCACGGTCATGGACGTCGCCGGTCAACTCGGTTTTACCCAGCTCAACATCGTCACGACTCACTCCCAGTAATTCATGAGCAACCCGCTCGACAATCGCGCGCTTGATACCTACCGGCGCCTGCTCGGTTACGTGCGGCCGTACTGGAAGCTATTTTCGCTGGCGATGCTCGGCATGATCGTCTACGCGCTGACACAACCCGCGTTCGCAGCCTTGATGAAGCCGCTGCTCGACGGCAGCTTCGTGCGCCGCGATCCGGAGACGATCAAGGTCATTCCGTTGTTGATCGTCGGCCTGTTCATTCTGCGCGGCGCGGCAGCGTTTTTTGCCGAGTTCTTCATCAACTGGGTCGGCCGCCAGGTCATCAAGACGCTGCGCGGCGAGGTGTTCCACAAGTTCCTGACGCTGCCGGCCGCCTACTACGACCGCAATTCGTCCGGCGTGCTGGTGTCAAAGCTCACGTACAACATCGAGCAGGTTGCCGACGCGACCACGCGCGCGATCACGACACTGGTACAGGACAGCCTCACGGTGATAGGGCTCGTCGTGTGGATGTTCTGGATCAACTGGATCCTGTCGATGCT
>DASSOO010000071.1:0-5067 GCA_035700455.1 Gammaproteobacteria bacterium | reverse complement strand
TGCAGCGATCGCGATCCACGTGCTGAGCGTCGTCTGGTGGATTGGCGGTCTGGCCATGGTGACGACGGTTCTGTTGCCCGCATTTCAGCGCGACTTTCATCCCGCGCCCGAGGTTGCACTGGATTACATCGAACGGCATTTCGCGCCGCAGGCGCGCGTTGCCGTCATTCTGGCAGGGGCGAGCGGTTTTTACATGCTGGGCAGATTGCACGCCTGGAGCTGGTTCACCACGGCTTCATACTGGTGGCTCGATGCCATGGCGGCCTACTGGCTGCTGTTTGTCCTGATCTTGTTTGTCGTCGAACCACTTGGCCGCCGTGCCTCGGCTGGTAAACGCACCGGCACATCCGGCAGCCACAAGTTCAGGCGCATGCAGCGTGTGCACATCGTGCTGCTGCTGCTTGGATTGCTGGTCATCGGATGCGGCGTGATCGGCAGCCGTGGCGTGAGTTTCTGAATCGCTCCGGCTACCGATCCGGCGCGTCAACTTCCGGCGCGCGAGGGTTTGCCGAGCCAGCCGGTCTCCATGTCCGTTTCGTCGGAGAGGCGCCGCTGGCGTGCATCCAGAATGGCGGTGCGTCCCAGATAGCCGACAAGTCGATTGGGGTCCTTGACATCAACCACGGGCAGGCGACCCACGCCGCGCCGCAACATTTTCTCCGCCGCGTCATGCAGCGTTTCATCGGGATACGCGACGAGCGGATTGCGGGTGCCGGCGGCCAGCAAGGTCGTGGTTTCATCCGCGTTGTTCTCGATCGCCCGGAAAATATCGCCGCGCGTGAGTATTCCAACCAGCTTGCCGTCGGTATCAACGAGCGGGTAGGCCTCGTGTTTCATCACCGCCGGATCGTAATTGCTGAGCTTGTCCGCCAATTCCCTGAGTAAGGCATTCGCCGGGAGCATCGGCGGATTTTTATCCATGACTTCGGCGACTTTGACCTGCCGTAACACATCCACCTCGTACTCAAGATGAATGCGCAGGCCGCGCCGCGCCAGTTTCTCGGTCATGATGGATTCGCGCATGTAAAGTTGTGCGAGCCCGCTTGCGATCACGCACACCAGCATCAGCGGCAACACCGATTCGTAGTTCCGGGTGATTTCAAAGGCGAAGATAATGAATGTAAAGGTTGCGCGCGAGGCGGCTGCGAACACCGCCGCCATGCCAACCAGCGCATAGGCTCTCGGGTCCAGATGCACGCCCGGCACCACATGATTCACGATCACCGCGAAGGCGCCGCCCAATGCCGCACCGCCCATGAACATCGGCGCGAGCAAGCCGCCCGAGGTGCCGGAGCCGAGTGAGATCAGCAACGCCAGTGTCTTGAACACAAAAATCGCAAGCAGAATTGCCAGCGGCAGGTTGTTGTTGAGAATGTCGGAAATGGTTCCATACCCGACGCCCAGCACGCGCGGAAAGAAATAGCCGATGACGCCGAGTCCGAGTCCGCCGATGGCCGGCCACCACAGCTGATCCAGCGGCAGTTTCTCAAACAGATCCTCGATCCAGAACAGCGCGCGGCTGATGAGGATCGCGACGTAGCCGCAGATGATGCCGAGCAGGAGATAAAACGGCACGCCGTGACCGATGTCGAAGGTAACCTGACTCACCGTGAACATCGGACCGGGTCCGATCAGCATCACGTGCACGGTGGTTGCGATGGTGGTGGCGATCACCAGCGGAATGAACGAGCGGGAACGGAACTCGAACAGCATCAGTTCGATCGCGAAAATCACGCCGGCGATCGGCGTGCTGAACGTCGCCGCCATGCCCGCGGCGGCACCGCAGCCCAGCAGCACCTTGCGTTCGGCGGCGGTGACGCGGATCAGTTGTCCGACGAGTGAACCGAGCGCGCCACCGGTCTGGATGATTGGACCTTCGGCGCCGAACGGGCCGCCGGTTCCAATCGCCACCGCCGCCGACAGCGGTTTGAGAATGGCCACGCGCGGTGCAATGCGGCTCTTGTTTATCAGAATCGCTTCCATGGCCTCGGGAATGCCGTGACCACGGATTTTGGTGCTCCCGTATTTGGCCATGATGCCCACGATCAGGCCGCCGGCCGCCGGCACCAGGATGATCCAGAGTCCCAGCGGATTGCTTTCGATGTTCGGCAGGCCAAAGCCGATATGGTGATAGAACACCACATTGGTGCAAATCGCGATCAGCTTGTAAAGCACAAAGGCCGCGAGCCCGGCGACCAGGCCGATCACGCTGGCCATGACGGAAAGCATGAACAGACGGGTTCCGTCCGTGGTGCTGGTGGGTGCAAGCATGCGGAAAAACGCCCGGGTTGAGGGCTTGGAATCCTGATTCATAAGGGTTTAAGCGGGTTTCCCAGGAAAAGCGGGGGCGGTATAATACATCGCAGTACGATACAAATCCATATGGGTGTTTCCGTTGAGCCAGCACGATGCTGCCGCAAGAAAAGACGTGGATTACGTCACCCTGGCCTCATTCCGCGCCGCGCTGCGCAAGTTTCTGCGTGCCAGCGAGCAGATTGCGGAAGGCTTCAGCATCACGCCGCAGCAGCATCAGATGCTGCTCGTCATCCGCGGTTTCGACGGCGAGCGCGAACCGACCATCGGCGAACTCGCCACACGCTTGCAGGTGCGGCACAACAGCGCAGTGGGATTGATCAACCGGCTCTCCGCGCTGGGACTGGTCCGTCGCATCGCCGACAAGCAGGACCGCCGGCAGGTCCACATCGTGCTCACCGCCAAAGGCCATGCGATGCTCGACAAACTGACCTCGGCGCACCGCTCGGAACTGAAAGTCATTGCACCGGAAATACACAAGCTGCTGAACATTCTGAACCACGATTGAGCGCGAAGGACGGAGCGGTAATCCGTTTGTGTGATACAGGATCAACGCATGATCATTCGGCACGCTGATTAAGCGGAGGTCTGGCCATGTCGCAACCCCGTTCCCCGTCCCACATCGCCTTGCGCGTGCCGGCGCGTTTGGGCGATTTCGAAACCCGTCCGCGCATTTTATGGATCTGTCTTCTTGCCGTTCCGGTTGGCGTCGCTGCCGCATTTGTTGCCGACGCACTCCTGCGTCTGATCGGCCTCATTACCAATCTGATTTTCTATCACCGTTTCATCACCACGCTGGTTGCGCCCGGGGCAGGGCACGATGCCTGGTGGGTCATCCTGGCCGCGCCGGTCATGGGCGGGCTGATCGTCGGTTTGATGGCGCGTTACGGTTCCGAAGCGATACGCGGCCACGGCATGCCGGAAGCCATCGAAGCGATCCTGCGCGGCGGCAGCCGGATCAAGCCGCGCGTCGCCATCCTGAAACCCATCTCTGCGGCCATCACCATCGGCACCGGCGGACCGTTTGGCGCCGAAGGCCCGATCATCATGACGGGCGGCGCCTTTGGCTCGCTGATGGCGCAAACGCTGAAGCTCACGGCGGATGAGCGCAAGACACTGCTGGTCGCCGGTGCAGCGGCAGGCATGGCGGCCACATTCAATGCGCCGCTCGCATCCATTCTGCTGGCAGTGGAACTCCTGCTGTTTGAATTCCGTCCGCGTTCGTTTGTGCCGGTGGCAATTGCAGTCGTCGCCGCGACTGCGGTGCGCTGGCCGTTGCTCGGCAACGTTGCGCTGTTCCAGACGCACCATGTCCTTCCGGCATTGTCCATTGTCGAGCTGATTCTGTGCGTGGCGGCCGGCGTTGTCGGCGGCGCACTCGCATGGGCCGCGACTTCGCTCGTGTATCTCTCCGAAGACACGTTTCGCAAACTGCCGATTCACTGGATGTGGTGGCCGGCCATCGGCGGCGTCATCATCGGTATCGGCGGCCTGTTTGAACCGCGCGCGCTCGGCGTCGGTTACGACGTCATCGGCATTCTGCTCTCGGGCAAGGCGACGCTGTCGCTGATCGTCGGCATCCTCATCGTGAAAACACTGATCTGGAGTCTGTCGCTGGGATCGGGCACCTCCGGCGGCGTGCTTGCGCCGGTGTTCATGATCGGTGCCGCATTGGGCTCGCTGCTGGCGTACATCTTCCCGCCTGTCGCGCCCGGATTCTGGGCGCTCATGAGTCTGGCGGCCGTGGTCGGCGGCGTGATGCGCAGTCCGGTCACCGGCGTCATCTTCGCCATGGAACTGACCCATCAATGGGATGCGACCGTGCCGCTGGTGGTGGCATCTACCGTTGCCTATCTGCTGTCGGTACTGGTGCTCAGGCGCTCCGTGCTCACCGAAAAGGTGGTTCGCCGCGGCACACACCTCACGCGCGAATACTCCGTGGACCCGTTGGAAGTGTACCTGGTTGGCGAAATCATGCCGCGGGAGTTCGTGCACATCCGTTCCGGCGCCAGCTTGCGGGAATGCGCCGACACGATCTCCGCGGCTCCGAGCTTTTCAGGCGTGGAGAGATTGCGGCGCGCACAACGGCTGTATCCGGTGCTGGATGAAGAGGGAAGCCTCATCGGTGCGGTGACGCAGGCACGGGTGTTCAATGCATTGCAATCCAGCGATGAAGCGGCTCCGGCGACGGTGGATCAGGTGATGATCCGCGACGTTATCGTCGGGCATCCGGACATGACACTGCGCGAAGCGGCCAATCTCATGGCGTCGTCCGGCATTTCCAGTTTCCCGGTAGTGGACCGCACCCAACCGGAAAAGCTTCTGAGCATCGTCGCCATGGATCAGATCCTGGAAGCCCGGCTGCGGGATGTGGACGAAGAACGCAAGGCCGAGCGCATCCTCAGGTTATCGGACATCCTGAACTACTGGAAAGATCTGCTGAATCGCGCCCTGCGGCAGCGCCGTCGTACGGATGCCGGTTGAGTGAGAGGAGGTCGGCCTCCCGGATGAGGCCCCGGACCATCATGGCGCCCCTCAGGTATGGGTTGCTCTTATAAGATGGGCCGGCATAGGCTCAATGCATCCCAGGCGCTATTATGTCGCCCAGCCAGCGGGACCAAGAACTGGCTAAAAAATGACCACTCAGCAAAAGGGAAGGGATGTTCTTTGAGCCCGCCGAATACCGAAGCGACTCACGCATGCATTCCGTCCTTGGGACAAGCCGCCGTTTGTCAGACCTCTAAAATGATTAAT
>DASSOO010000070.1:0-2185 GCA_035700455.1 Gammaproteobacteria bacterium | reverse complement strand
CGGAATTCCGATTGCGGCCGCAACATGCATCAGCCCGGAATCGTTGGTCACCGAAATGTCGGCGGCCGCAAGCGCCAAGATTGCGTTGCGCAGATCGGATCCGGTGAGGTCACGCACGCGATCGCCGGCCGCCGCGGCGATTTTTTTCGCCAGCGGAGTCTCTGACGGCCCGCCCAGAATCCAGACCGACGCCCCGTCCATGGCGACTGATTTTGCCAATTCGCAGTAATGAGCAACCGGCCACGCTTTTCCGGCACCGACCGCCCCCGGCGACAGCGCCACGATCGGACGGCTTTCTCCGGCGAGCCTTTGCCGCGCGAGCCAGGCCTGCACGTCGGGAGCCGGAACCTTCAGCTCCGGGAGCGGCCACTCGGTTGGCAGCGCGACATCTTTCGGCAGCGCCAGCGCGCCCATCTGGTCGATCATGCGCGGCAGCTTGCGCTCGCCGAAGCGGACGTCGTTGAGAAGGCCAAAACGGAGCTCTCCGGCGAAACCGGTCCGCAGGGGAATTCCGGCGAGCCACGGCGCCAGCGCCGCTTTCCATTTGCGCGACATGACCAGCGCCTGCCCGTATTTTCGCTCGCGCAGCCGGTCTGCGAGCTGGCGCTGTCGGGCGACGCCAAGGCGGCGGCGCGGCAGGTCGGCGATGATTGTCCCGCGAATTCCGGGCATGTAGTCGGCGAGCGGCGCGCACAGGGTGCTGCTGACGATATCGACAGGGCGCTCGGGATTCTGCATGCGCAGCAGCCTGACGACCGAGTGACAGCGCACGAAGTCGCCGATCCACACAAAAGGAACGATCACCACCGGAGCAGCGGCCTGATTGAATTCGTGGCTCATGGATGTCGCGCCGCGCTTCCCCCGTGCCGCCCCGATGCGGGCGGGCAGGGCAGGCGTTACCCTGCGTTGCATCCGGATGTCCAGCCGCCTCTTGCCCCGTTCCGAGCGATTTACCGGCCCAAACCGCATAAGATTGCGCCGGGCCGCAGACTGAGGCAAAGGTTTGCCGCAAAACCCAAGCGCGGGCAGGGCAGAATGTTTTTGGTCACCGGCGGGGCCGGGTTCATCGGATCCAACATCGTCGCCAATCTCAATGAGGCGGGCTCGAGCGACGTCGTGGTCAGCGACCTGCTCGGCCGCGACGACGCCAAATGGCGTAACCTCGCAAAGCACCAGGTCATGGATCTCGTGCCGCCGGCCGAGCTCGCGCAATGGCTCGAGAAGCGCAAGCTCGATGCCGTCATCCACATGGGCGCGATCTCGGATACGACCGCTACGGACGGCGATCTGGTGATGGAGAATAATTTCCGTCTTTCGCTCAGGCTGCTCGACTGGTGCACGCTGACACGCACGCCGTTCATCTACGCGTCCTCAGCCGCGACCTACGGCGACGGCAGCCATGGATTTGACGATGACTGGTCGCTCGAGGCTTTGCGGGGCCTCAAGCCGATGAATCTTTACGGGTGGAGCAAGCACCTGTTCGATCTTGCGGTCGTCGATCGCTGCATGAAGAAAGAGAAAATGCCGCCGCATTGGGCCGGGCTGAAATTTTTCAATGTCTATGGCCCCAACGAATATCACAAGGGGCACATGGCGAGCGTGCTTGCCAAAGTCTTTGACCTGGCAAAATCGGGTCAGCCGGTAAAGCTGTTCAAGTCCCACCGCGATGGTGTCGCCGATGGTGACCAGCGCCGCGACTTCATTTATGTAGACGACGCGGTTTCCGTCCTGCGCTGGCTGCTGGAGACAACAGGCATCAACGGCATTTTCAATGTCGGCACCGGAAAGGCGGAGAGTTTCCGCGACATGATCGGTGCCATGTTCAAGGCGCTGGGTAAGCCGACGAATATCGAATATATCGACATGCCGCAGACGATCCGCGGGCAGTATCAATACTTCACCGAGGCGCGGGTCGAGCGGTTGCGCCGCGCCGGCTACAATGCCGGCTTCACGCCGCTTGAATCTGCGGTCGGCCAATATGTCACGGGCTATCTCGACCGTGACGACCGCTATCGGTAGGGCCATGTACGATTTCGACAAGCATCTTTCGGCGCTGGGCAGACAGACAATTCTCTGCGTCGGCGACCTGATGCTGGACGAATTCGTCTATGGCGACGTGTCGCGGATTTCGCCGGAAGCCCCGACGCCGGTCATTGCGGTAAAGCGCACCGAGCTGATGATCGGC
>DASSOO010000069.1:0-3671 GCA_035700455.1 Gammaproteobacteria bacterium | reverse complement strand
GGTCACCAGATCGTCACGCCAATGGCCGCTGATGTCGGTCACTTCCTCCACGAATTCGCCGTCGCGAAAAATGTGGTACCGCGGAATATCGGTGCGAATATCGAGGTCTTCGGCCAGCGTCGGCAGCCGCGGATCGCCCACGTCCGAGCGCGCGATGAGCGGGCACGGCTTCGCATTACGCTGACAATAGAGCAGGAAATCGGCGCTCCAGTCGCGCGGCAAGATGCAGATATTAGCCTGCACGTAGCCGGGGGCGATGGCCGCAGTATACCCGGTATAGTCGCCCGAACGGATAGCACGCCGCGCCGCGCGCGGGTCCGCGCGATTCCAGGTCACAGCACTCCGAAGCGGTATCGCCGACATAGATGCTTCCGCTGACGTCCCGCTAGACCCTTCGCGGCCGAAGCCTGGACCGGATGGCCAGTCGGACGGCCAAATGGGTTTGCAATTTTGTATACTAAATCATACGATTTCCGGGTTCGGGTCAAGGTCGCCGTGCGATGCCAACATCGGCGCGTTGATGGGAGGATCGACCATGAATAAAATCGTGACTGCCTTTCGTGCGGCTTTACTGGTGGGAACGGCGCTCCTTGGCACGGAACTGGCGCAAGCGGCCGATCGCGTCACGTTGATCACCGACTTCGGATACAACGGCCGTCACTCCTATTTCTTCGTGGCGCTCGACAAGGGTTACTACAAGGACGCCGGGATCGACCTGAAGATCGTCGGGGGAAAGGGTTCGGTCGACGCGATCCGTCAAGTCGCCGCCGGCAATGCGAATTTCGGATTTGCCGATGCCGGCTCGCTCGTGCTCTCGCGCGCCAATGACAGCATTCCGGCCAAGATGGTGGCGGTCGTCTATGCCCGTCCGCCGCAGGCGATCTTCTGCGCAGCGGAAGCCGGATTGAAGACGCCGAAGGACCTCGAAGGCCGGTCAATCGCCAATCCGGCCGGCGGGTCGATCCCAGATATGTTCCCGGCCTTCGCCAAGGCGGCCGGTATCGATAAGGCCAAGGTGAAATGGGTGGTGGCGGCGAGTTCTGCGCTGCCCGGGTTGCTCGCCAGCGGCAACGTGCCCTGCGTCGGCCAGTTCACGGTCGGCGAGCCGCTGTTGCGCGCGGCAGTCGCGCCGAAGAAACTGGTGCGCTTTGCCTATTCGGATCCGGGGCTGAAGTATTACGGCAACGGCATCATCGCCACTGAGCAGACAATCAAGTCCAATCCCGATCTGGTCCGCCGCTTCGTCGCGGCCACCATCAAGGGTCTGAAATCGGCAATCGCCGATCCGGCGGGTGCAGGTGCAATCATGCATAAAGCGCATCCGGAAGTGACCGCCGATGTGGCCAAGGGCGAGACCGAAGCGGTCGCGGAACTGGCGCAGGTCAAAGGCAAACCGCTCGGCGAAATCGATCCGGCCGGAATCCAGGCGACGGTCGACGTCGTCAACGGCGCGTTCAAGCTCAAGTCTCAGGTGAATGCCGGTGACGTCTACGCACCAGGCTTCGTCCCGCAATAGAGAGGCCGTCGTTGCAAATAACCCGGGTTGCTGTGCCGGATCTTGTCTCCAATTCCTACTTTCCGGCAATCGCTGCGATCGCTTTGGACTTTTTCGCAAAAGAAGGACTCGAAGCGCAGCACCAACTGATCTTTCCGAACTACAAGGCCTTTGAGGCCTTGCGGGACGGCGAAGTCGACTTTGTCGCTGGCCCGGCGCATGTCGTGCCGCGGGCATTTCCTGAATGGCAGGGCGCGAAGCTTTTGGCGGCCCTGTCGCAGGGCATGTATTGGCTGCTGGTCATGCGCGCCGATCTCGACGTCACGGCCGGCGACGTCGGGGCGGTGAAGGGGCGAACTATCGGCGCCGCGCCGCTGGTGGAACTGACGTTTAGACACTTGCTGGCGGAGAATGGAATCGACCTTACACGCGACAAAGTAAAGATCGTCGATGTCAAACGCGCGCATGATCGCGGGGTGTCATTCGGCGTTGCCGCCGCCAAGGCGCTCGAGGAGGGTCAGATCGACGGCTTCTGGGCCAATGCCATGGGAGCGCAGAACGCGATCCGAAGCGGCGTCGGCAAGGTGGTGCTCGACGTCCGGCGCGGTGTCGGGCCGAAGGCGGCGTTTCACTACACCTTTCCTGCGCTGGTCACGAGCGACAAGACCATTGCCGGCAATCCGGATATGGTCGCAGCCGCAACGCGCGCGGTCGCCGGCGCGCAGCGGGCGCTGGTCAATAATGTCAGCCTTGCGACCGCGGTCGGACGCAAGCTTTTTCCGACTCACGAGGCGGAACTGATCGCCGATGTGGTGGGACGCGACCTGCCCTACTATCAGCCGGCGATCTCCGATGAATCGCTTGCCGGGCTTGTCCGCTTCTCGCAGGCGACCGGACTGCTAACAGGATCGCCAACGCGCGAGCAGATGGTGGCGACACAATTCAACCGGTATTTGGCGGCCTAACGGCTTGATGCTGACGGCGGCCGGAAAGCTGACAATAAAGAGGACACGAGAATGGCGCGTCTGGGGCTCGAACGCAGCGTAATCGACCCCGCGGTGTTGAAGCGGACGGCCGGGCGTTTTCGCCAGGCCGGCATCGTGCTGCCGACCATCTCGCAGTTGCAGGACCCCTCGACGATTCCGGGAAGCGTGCGTGCGAAATTAGCGGCCGTTGATCCGGACGCGCCCCACCCGCTCAACCTGTTCCGCGTCCACTGGTTCAACGACGCGAGCCGCAAGGGCTTTGCCGACCTGCCGGCATTTGTCGAACTGCCGGAACAACTGACCGGCGTGAAAGCGCGCATCGTGCTGCTGCTCGGCAATCGCTTTCCCATGATCCACGCGCACAAGGTGCTCGCCGCCTATGGCTGCCTCATTCCACGCATCGCCAGCGGCGAATTCGATCCAACCCGCCACCGCGCGGTCTGGCCGTCGACCGGCAATTTCTGTCGTGGCGGGGTCGCCATTTCCCGCATTCTCGGTTGCCGCGGAGTCGCGGTGCTGCCGGAAAACATGAGCAGCGAACGCTTCGAGTGGCTTGCGAAATGGGTCACAGATCCGGCCGACGTCATCCGCACGCCGGGCTCGGAGAGCAACGTCAAGGAAATCTACGACGCCTGCGCCGTGCTCGACCGCAATCCGGCCGATATCATCTTCAACCAGTTCTGCGAGTTCGGGAATTATCTTATCCACCGCACCTGCACCGGCGTGGCGATGGAACGCGTATTCAGCCACCTCGCCAAAGGCCGCGCCAATGCCCGGCTTGCCGCCTATGTCTCGGCCTCGGGCTCGGGCGGAACACTTGCCGCCGGCGATCACCTCAAGCAGAAATTTGGCACCAAGATCGTCGCGGTCGAGGCACTGGAGTGCCCGACACTGCTTTACAACGGCTTCGGCGAGCACAACATCCAGGGCATCGGCGATAAGCATGTGCCCTATATTCACAATGTCATGAACACCGACCTGGTTGCTGGCGTAAGCGACAGCGCAACCGACACACTGTTCGTGCTGTTCAACACCGATGAGGGACGCAATTATCTGGTCGAACGCCGCGGTCTTGAGGCCGAACTGGTGAAGAAATTCAGCAATTTTGGCCTGTCTAGCCTGTGCAATATGCTGGCGGCGATCAAGACCGCAAAATATTACGATCTCGGGCCGGATGACGTCGTAATGTC
>DASSOO010000068.1:0-5143 GCA_035700455.1 Gammaproteobacteria bacterium | reverse complement strand
GCATTGCGGACAACCAGGTTGGGATGAGGGGTGGCGCCGCAGGGCGGCGCTGATGAGTTGCCCCGCACTCCGACCCTCTCCCCTGAAGGGACGAGCGGGCTGGAATCGGATGAAGTTTTTGACGACTGACCGGCATTCGGCAGCGGTCGGCCCAACAGCGTTTCCAGCGCAATCCACGCTTCTGCCAGGTTTTCTTCCAGCCCGATGGCTTCGCTCTCCTTGCTGATCGCGGTGGTTTGCAGCGTGAAGTAGGTGAGCGCGTCGAGATTACCCGCGCTGTAGGCCTTGCGCGCGCGTGCCGTCAGTTTTCGCAGCGCCGGCAAATGCGCCTTGAGGGCACCGGCTTGCGCATGCAGAAGATGAATTTCCTGCCACAACTCGTCGAGGCTGCCATACGCGGCGTCGAGCCGTGCCTGGTAATCCGCGTGCAGTTGCGCGCGGGTCGCGCGCGCAATGGCAATCTGGCCGCGGTTGCCGTTGAGAAACGGCAGGCTGAGCGTGATGCTGAGGCCGGTCGAAAACACGCCGGTGTTGTCGACACTGCGCGACAAGCCCACCGACAGCGACGGAAATTGCGCCAGGATCGCTTCGCGCAGGGTCTGGTTCTGGCTTTCGTAGCCGGCTTTGAGCGCGAGCAGGTCGGGGCGGCGCTGGGCCAGATGCGCCAGGGCCTGCCGGTACGCTGCCTCGGTGGGCAGCGCCTGGTCGGGGAGCGGGCCCGCCAGTTTCAGCTTCATATCCGGGTTGAGGCCGAGCAGCACGTTCAGGCTGTGGCGCGTACGGTTGAGGTCCTGCTCGAGGGTGCCGGCCTGGGTTTCGGCGTCGAGCAGTGCCGCGAGATCGGGACCGGCGTCCGCCAGCGTGAGATTGTGCGCCGCGAGTGCCTGCTCGGTATGCGCGTAGCGTTGCGCTTCGAGCCGGCGGGCCTGCTCGACGATCGCGTACTGCTGTTGCTGGGCCCGCAGCCGCACGACAAGCTGACGCGCCTGTTGCGCCACCTGCCATTCGCTCCAGACAACGCCGAGATCGACTTGCTGCAAGGCCGCTTTCTGCGCCGCCTGGCGCGCACCGCGCGTAATGATGTCGGTCAGGCTTTCGCTGAGGCTCACGCTGCCGGCGTTGCGCAATTGCCCGAGCGCCGGCGAACTCGAGGTGGTGGTCTTTTCGTAATCCATGCCGAGGTCGGGATCGGGCAGCAGACCGGCCTCGAACAATTGCGCGCGCGCGACGCCGATTTTGGCCCGTTCCGCGCGCAGGTCCGGGTTGTTGACGACCGCGAGTTCGGCAACTTCGGTGGCGTCGAGTCCGTCAGCCGCGTTGAATGGGTGCGGCTTGATACCCGGCAGTCGCAGGCTGGCCGCGTCGATCGTCAGCGGCGGCACGCGCGAGGTCAGATTCGGCGTTTTCGGCAGCGGCAGCGCGTGATAGCTCGCGCAGCCGGCCAGCGCGAGCGCTGCGGCCGGCGCCAGCGCGCAGCGCGGTCTGAGCCCGCCGCGGAGCGTGCCGATCAACCGAATCCCGCCGAGTTCGAGCATGCTGCATCCTGTGTGGGAGCGGCACCGACCCGCCGCGTGCGATAGCTTATCGCCGCCCGGCTTAAGCGGCACTGTCGCGCCCATTACCATATGGCAATGTCAGCGGCGCCGGTTGCGGGCAAAATAGCGGCTGGATGGGCGTTGCCGGTGCGGGCATGCTGGTACTGATCATCGAAGACGATGTCGAGGCCGCGGCTTTCCTGCGCCGGGGGCTGGAGGAAAGCGGCCATCTCGCGCAACTGGTGCATACCGGGCCGGACGGTCTTGAGCGCGCCCGCGAAGGCCGCTTTGACATCATCGTGCTCGACCGCATGTTGCCCGGCCTCGACGGCTTGTCGATCATCGCGGCGCTGCGCGCCGAAGGTATCGCCACCCCGATTTTGATCCTGAGTGCGCTCAGCGATACCGACGAGCGCGTGACCGGCCTGCGCGCCGGCGGCGACGATTACCTCGTCAAGCCGTTTGCTTTTTCCGAACTGCTCGCGCGCATCGAGGCGCTGGCCCGGCGGCCGCGCCCGGAACTGGTGGAGAAGGTGCTGAGTGTCGCCGATCTCAGGCTCGACCGGCTGAAGCGCACGGTGACGCGCGACGGCCGGGCGATCAACCTGCAGCCGCGCGAATTCCGTCTGCTGGAATTCCTGATGATGCACGTCGACCAGGTGGTCACGCGCACGATGCTGCTGGAACACGTCTGGGACTATCATTTCGATCCCCAGACCAACGTCATCGACGTACACGTGAGCCGGCTGCGCACGAAGATTGACAAGGATTTCGATGCGCCGCTCCTGCATACTGTGCGCGGCGCAGGTTATTCGCTGCGTACGCCCTGAGGTTCGTCTCATGCACGCACCTGCCGTCGCGGAACAACCGGCCGCTGCGCCCACTCGGTGGCGGTGGTTTTCCCGGCGCCTCGGCCACACCACGGTTTTCCGGCTGGCACTCGGCTACGCCGGCCTTTACGCGCTGATCACCGCCATCGCGCTGGCCGCTGTCTACGAATCCGCTTCGGTTTACATCCATGCGCAGATTGATGCCGACATCAAGGCTGAAGTCGGCGCACTCCGGCAGCTCGATGCCGCGCACGGTATCGCGGCGGTTGAAAAGGCGTTGCAGCAACGCAGTTCGCCCGCGGCGCGGCATTTGAACCACGTGCACGAATCGGCGATGCGCTATTACCTGTTGGTCGATGCCGGTGGCCACCGTCTGGCCGGCGATCTGCCGGCGTGGCCATCGGCGGCCGGCGCGAGCACCTGGCTCACCTACACCATTGATTCGCACGCGGCGGTGCGGGCGGGCCTGGAAAAGCCGCGCGATTTCGACGCCGACGACGACCTGCGCGTGCGGGGGTTAGCGGCGACGCTGCCGCAGGGTAACCGCCTGCTGGTCGTCGAGACGCTCGATGAAGCCGCCGAGCTTACCGGCTACATTCTGGCGTCGATGCTCGCCGCGATCGCGTTGATTCTGATCGTCGGCGCGGCCGGCGGCATCTGGATGGGGCGGCATGTTGTCGGCCGGCTCGAATCGGTGCGTGTAACCGCGGCGGATATCATGGCCGGCGATCTCACCCGGCGCATTCCCGTCGCGCCGCGGCGCGACGAGTTCAACGAGCTGGCGGTGACGCTCAACGCGATGCTGGCGCGTATCGAGGAGTTGATGAACGGCCTGCGCCAGGTGACCGACAACGTCGCCCACGACCTGCGCAGCCCGCTCAACCGGCTGCGCAGCCGGCTGGAGGTCACGCTGCTGGAAACGCGGGAGCCGGCCGAATATCGCGCGGCGCTGGAACAGGCGGTGGCCGACGCCGATGGCCTGCTGCAGACGTTTAACGCGATGTTGAACCTGGCTGAACTCGAAGCCGGCGTCAGCCGCGAACGCTGGCAGCCGGTGGAGCTGGACTCGCTGTGTGAAGACGTGGTCTCGGTTTACGAGCCGCTGGCGGAAGGCAAGGCGATCGAAATTGTGTTCGAGCCCGCGCCAGTGCGTGTGTGCGGCGACCGGCGCCTGCTGGCGCAGGCGGTGGGCAATTTGCTCGACAACGCGCTCAAGTACGCGCCGGATGGTGGCCGGATAGGACTCATGCTGCAGGCCGGCAGAGAGCAGGCCGTGCTGACGGTGGCCGATTCCGGACCCGGCATCGCGGCCGCGGACCGGCAGCGGGTATTCGAACGCTTCGTGCGCCTCGACGCCAGCCGCAGTCAGCGCGGCAACGGGCTCGGCCTGAGTGTCGTTCGCGCGATCGTGCACTTGCACGGCGGCCGTATCGAGCTGAGCGACAATCGTCCCGGCCTGCGGGTGACGGTCGCGCTGCCGATGCCGGCAGCCGCATGAGCGGGCCGATCCGCGCAAACCCCCGGCCGGCGACGGGTGCGTCTTCCGCGCCCGGCCCGTATAATCGCGGGCCTCTGCCTGCTGTGACAGTGACCCGATGATTTTGTCCGTCCGTGCCCGCGCGCTTTTGCTGTGCCTGTTCGTCGGCTTCGTCTGGTTCGGCAGCATCCAGCACCGCGACCTGTTCCAGACCGACGAAGGCCGCTACGCCGAAATTCCGCGCGAGATGGTGGTGACCGGCGACTGGATCACGCCGCGGCTCGATGGTTTCAAGTATTTCGAAAAGCCCATCCTGCACTATTGGATCACGGCCGCAATCTACAAGGTCGCCGGCCAGCACAACTGGACCGCGCGGCTGTGGATCGCGGTCGCCGGCTTCCTGCTCCTCGGGCTGACCTGGTATTCGGGCTGGCGGCTGTTCGGTGCCGCAACCGGCTATTACGCCGCGCTGATGCTCGCCGGGAGTTTCTACTTCGTCTTCATGGGCCATTTCAACACGCTCGATATGGGCGTTACGCTGTTTATGAGCGCGAGTCTGTTCGCGTTTCTGATTGCGCAGGAACGCCCGGAGGACCACGCGCACACCTTGCGCTGGATGCTGGTCGCGTGGGCCGCGGCGGCGCTGGCGCTGCTGACGAAAGGCCTTGAGGCGGTCGTCATTCCCGGTTTTGTGTTTGTACTGTACACGCTGACGCAGCGAGACTGGCGTGCCTGGCGGCGGTTGCATGTACTACCGGGACTCGCGCTGTTTCTTGCGATCGGGGCGCCGTGGTTTGTGGCGGTGTCGCTCAAAAACCGCGATTTCTTTCACTTCTTCTTTGTCGTCCAGCACTTCGAGCGTTACCTGACGCCGATCGCACACCGCTACGGCGCATGGTGGTATTTCATACCGGTGCTGCTGCTCGGCATGCTGCCGTGGCTGTGGCAGGGTTTGCTGGCGCTCTGGCGTGGCGCAGCGGCGGTGTTCTCCCGTGACGGCGGCTTCAACCACGCCTGGTTCTTGTGGCTGTGGATTGCCGTCATCTTTGTGTTTTTCTCCTATTCAGACTCCAAGCTGGCGAGTTACGTGCTGCCGCTGTTTCCGGCACTCGCGCTGCTGATCGGCCGCGAGCTCGATGTCGAGAAGCCGCATGGCATCATGGCCGCGCTTGTCTTGAGCCTTCTGCTCGGTATCGGCTGCGGCGTCTACGGCTGGCGGTTTTTGCCGCATCTCGTGCACAAAGCCGTGCCGGCGGCGCTATATGCCGCCTTCTCGCCGTGGGTGGTGGCGGCCGGCGGGC
>DASSOO010000067.1:0-2770 GCA_035700455.1 Gammaproteobacteria bacterium | reverse complement strand
GGTCACCAGCCAGATCTCGCCCGCGCCTGCCGTCCAGCCGATAAGACGCAGCACGTTCGCCCGCCAGAAGGCGGCGCCCCTGCGATAGGCCAGCACAACGGCGTCATCGACGGCCGATGCGCTTTCGGCGAAGTGCGCGAGCCATTGCTCGGGCAAAACCCTCCGCGCCAATTTTGCAAATCGCGCAAACATATTTTGATGCTGAAACAGGACGAATGCCGCGACGGCCGCGACAAGCGCGCCAACGCCGATCAAAAGTCCGGCGACCGCCTCGAACGCTGCACCGCCGGCGGGCCGCAATACGAGCAGCGCAACCCCGGCAATGACAAAAGCCATCTGGGTGACTGCACCCACCGTAGTGTCGACAATCATGCTGGCCGCAGCCTGCGGGCCGGGAACGCCGCGCAGGTGCGCCAGCCGCGCACTTGCAATGTCGCCGCCGATGTTGGCGACCGGCAACAGCG
Source organism: Gammaproteobacteria bacterium (assembly GCA_035700455.1). Classification (GTDB taxonomy): domain Bacteria; phylum Pseudomonadota; class Gammaproteobacteria; order Natronospirales; family DASSBR01; genus DASSBR01. Next base: position 2,306 of record DASSOO010000067.1, on the reverse strand, counting down.
AATTGATCGATTCGCGGACCCATCGGATCCAGGTGACGCTGATCACATCGGGACGCGTTGCAGGCGGCAGCAACTCTCGCCAGGAAAGAGCGGAGAAGAGCATGGGAACGATGTGGTAGGCTGTTATCGGCAAGAGCCACCAGCCGACGACCAGCATGGCGTTGGCCACCTCGCCGACGCCGCTGTACACAATCAGGTAGACGACCAGCGCAAGGCCAAAGAAACCCGCGATGATGAACGAAACGGAAATGACCCGGCTCCCCCTTATTCGGCACCGAACGCCGCAAGAATAGACGCGCCGGTTGTAGTATCAACGCCGGTGCCCAGCCGAGGTATATCGCAGATCCAATGCAGCAGGGTTCGCACAGCGTGGTCCCGAGCCCACCAATAATGGTTCTATTGCCGGATGCCGGCGCGTCGCCGATCGCGCCGGCATTTGCCGACGGCGGCGAGCCAAGGGTTCTCGGCCTTGGCCTCGCGCGGCGGACAGTTATGGCGGGGGGCCGCGCCGGCTACAGCCGGATCTATCTGCTGGCGCGAGACCGGGCCGCACCGGCCGGCATCACCGCTATTTCCAACTGGAGCAGCCTCGCCGATGCCTGCGCCATGCAACCCGGACCGCTGATCATCGCGCATGCGGCCATTCTCGCGGAGCCCGAGTGGCTGGCTCGGCTCGCCGAAACGCAGATTGCGCCCGCCTTATGGGCAGCGATGCCGCACAAGATGATCTTGCTTGCAGCCTCTGCGGTCAAAGATGCCCTTGCGGCGCTGGAAGCCGACAAAGGGGCCTATGACCTGACCGCGGCGCAGCAGCGGCTCACGCGGCACTTCGGGGCACCCGCTGCAATTCCCGCTGCCATCGATCCGCTGGTGGTGACGACACGGGCCGATGTTGGCGACGCGGAATGGCGTTTGCTGCGCGGACTGGTCAAGGATACCGACGGATTCATGGCGCGGAACGTCGAGCGGCCGATTTCCCTGCGAATTGCCCGCCACTTGGCGTCTACCGCCATCAAACCAAATCAAATCACCCTGCTGTCGGTCGGCATCGGTCTCTGCGGCGCGCTCTTTTTTCTGTCCGCCCACTGGCTCTGGCAGACAATCGGTGCGCTTCTTTTCCTGGCACATTCGATTCTTGACGGATGCGATGGAGAGCTGGCCAGGCTGAAGTTTCAGGAATCGCGGTTTGGCGGAGTCATCGACTACTGGGGCGACAATGTCGTTCACATTGCCGTCTTCGCCTGCATGGCCGTCGGCTGGAGCTTGTCGATTGAAGCATCATGGCCGCTGTTGCTTGGCGCTGCGGCAGCGCTCGGTAACCTGGGGTCGGCTTGGCTGGTCTATTGGCGCGTGATGCACACAAAAAAAGACAGCGGTCCGCTTTTCACCTCGGTTGCAACTGTCCCCGGGCAGACCCTGGCGCGAATGCTCGATGCCGCTTCGCGCCGCGATTTCATCTACCTCGTGCTGTTTCTCGCTTTGTTCGGAAAGTCAAACTGGTTTCTGGTCCTCGCCGCGGCAGGCGCACCGATATTCTTTTTTCTCCTGATATTTCTTGCTGCGCGCGAACGCTTCCGGACAGCCTGACCGACCGAGGCTAGCCATCAAGCGCCATGCGGGCTCCACCGGCAGCGCTCGATTTCTGTGCAAGGTCAATCAGCCGCGCACACATCAGCGCTTCGTCCAGGTTGCCGCTGCCGCCGCCTGCGGCAGCGCGCCGAAAATCCTCCGCCACCCCGACGAACCAGTCGCGATGATGCGATCCTTGAGACAGGGGCGGCGGGCATGACCACCTTCGCTCGCCTTGTTTCGACTTGAGAACCACGACGTCGTCGACGACTTCGATACGGCCGCGATCACCCTCGACCTCGATGTGGTTGGCGCGTTCCTCCGCCGACCAGGTCAAATAGATCTGAGCGCTGCCGCCCTCTCGGTCGAGCGCGACGGTCGCGGTGTCCTCGATCGGCCATTCGCGAAAGCGGCGCTTCTCGAGCAGCGCATTGACACCGCGGGGAACGCCGAGCCAACGCACGACGCAATAGAGCGCGTGCCATCCATGATCGAACAATATTCCGCCCCCGGCGACGGCCGGATCGGCGCGCCAGTTGTTTCCGTCGGATGTCACGGTGATTGCGGGCTGCGTGCGCAAGGTTCGCCAGCGCACGGTCTTTACGCTGCCGACCGCGCCCTCACCAACGAGCGCCGAAATCCGATCGCAAATCGGCGCCTTGAGCCAGTTGTGCACCGTATGAACGGTACGGCCGCTGGCTGCCGCGACCGTCGCCACGGCTTCCGCATCCTCTATC
>DASSOO010000066.1:0-5147 GCA_035700455.1 Gammaproteobacteria bacterium | reverse complement strand
CGCCAAGGGCATGTTCGGCATGCACGGCGACATGCAGGGCAGCGCCGTCGCGGCTGGCACGCTGCTGGCACTTGCCCGGCTCAAGGTTCCGTTCCCGGCCGACGCGTGGCTCGCACTCGCGACCAACGACATCGGCCCGGCGGCATACCGGCAGAATGAAGTCGTCACCGCGCTTAACGGCACCACAATCGAGATCGTCCACACCGACGCTGAAGGCCGCATGGTGCTGTCTGACACGCTGACACTCGCGAGCCGTACGAAGCCCGCACTGATGGTGGACTACGCAACGCTCACCGGCTCGTGCATTGGCGCGTTGAGCAATCGCTACACCGGCGCATTTACCAACCGTGACGAACTGCGTGAAGCCGCCATCGCAGCGGGCGCCGCGTCCGGCGAACGCGTCTGGCCGTTTCCGACCGATGCCGATTACGACGAGGCACTGGAGAGCCAGGTCGCGGACACCAAGCAATGCACCGTCGGCAGCGAAGCCGACCACATCCTTGCCGCGCGCTTCCTTGGCCGCTTTGTCGAAGACGGCGTACCGTGGCTGCATCTCGACCTGTCATCCGGCGAGTCGAAGGGCGGGCTTGGCCACGTGCCGACCGAAGCCACCGGCTTCGGCGTGCGTTTTACCCTCGAATTTCTCGCCCGGCACGAATCCTTCGGCCTCTGATTCCTGTCCTCTCCACCGCAGGAGAGGGGCTTGCGCGGCTACTTTGTGAACCCCTCGCGCTACGCCGCAGGCATGCGATAATGCCGCGCCATGGAACTGGTACTGCCCCGCCCCGACGACTTTCACCTGCACCTGCGCGATGGTGCGGCGATGGCCGACGTGCTGGCGGCGAGTGCGCGGCAGTTTGCGCGCGCGGTGGTGATGCCGAACCTGAAGCCTCCAGTCCGCACGACCGCAGAGGCACTGGCCTACCGTGACCGCATCCTCGCGGCGCTGCCGAAGGGCAGCGATTTCAGGCCGCTGATGACCCTGTACCTGACGGAATCGATGACCCCCGACGAAATCGCGCGTGCGAAAGACAGCGGGGCCGTCATCGGCGTCAAGCTTTACCCGGCGGGTGCGACCACCAATGCCGACGCCGGCGTAACCGACCTCGCCCGCGTCCGGCCGGTGCTCGAGGCCATGCAGCGGCACGAAATACCGCTCCTGATCCACGGCGAAATCACCGACCCGACCGTGGACGTGTTCGACCGCGAGGCGGTGTTTGTCGATGGCGTACTCGATCCGCTGCGGCGCGACTTCCCGGCGTTACGCGTCGTACTGGAGCATGTGACAACGCGGCATGCGGTGCAGTACGTGCAGTCGGCGGCGCAAAATCTGGCGGCGACGATCACGCCGCAGCATCTGCTCTACAACCGCAACGCACTGTTCGCCGGCGGGCTGCGACCGCATTACTACTGTCTGCCGCTGCTCAAACTCGAAAGCGACCGGCGCGCGCTCGTCGATGCGGCAACCGGCACCGATGCACGTTTCTTTCTCGGCACCGACAGTGCGCCGCACGCGCGCCACGCAAAGGAGGCGGCCTGCGGTTGCGCCGGCATCTACAGCGCACCGGCTGCGCTGGAGCTGTATGCCGAAGTATTCGAGACTGCCGGTGCGCTCGACCGGCTCGCCGACTTTGCGAGCCGGCGCGGTGCGAACTTCTACGGTCTGCCGCATAACAAGGGCACCGTGCGGTTAGTGCAGGAAGCCTGGAAGGTGCCGGCAAGCTGTGCGTTCGGTGGCGAGAAAGTCGTGCCGCTGCGCGCCGGCGAAATCCTCGCCTGGCGGCTGGATGGCTGAGGCGCCGGGAATTTCGGTGCGAGCGGCGCAGGCTGCCGACGCCGAAGCGATTGCCGCTATCTACAACCATTACGTCGCCGGCTCCATCGTCACCTTCGAGGAGCAGCCGGTGACGGCGCAACAAATGGCACAGCGGCTCGACGAGACTGCGCCGCTGCCGTGGCTTGTTGCGGAAACGAACGGCAAGGTTGCCGGCTATGCCTGTGCATCCAGATGGAAAGGTCGCTGCGCGTACCGGTATTCGGCGGAAAGCTCGGTATATCTCGATCATGCCCTGACCGGCCGCGGCATCGGCTCGCTGCTGTACGCAGCGCTGATCGACGCGCTGCACGCGCAAGGACTCCATGTCATTATCGGCGGCATCGCCCTGCCGAACGACGCGAGCGTCCGCCTGCATGAAAAGTTCGGCTTTCGGAAGACCGCGCATTTCGAACAGGTGGGCTTCAAGTTCGGGCGGTGGATCGACGTCGCTTACTTCCAGTTGACCTTCGCCGGATAACCCTCGCGCCCATCGGCTGCGTCGGTTATGCTGTCGCCGATGGAACACATAACTAACCGCATGGCAGAGCGCTTCCGGGGTTTTCTGCCGGTAATCGTCGATTGCGAAACCGGCGGCTTCAACCCGCAGACGGACGCCCTGCTGGAGATCTCGGCGGCGCTGGTGGCGATGGATCGCGGCGGCCATCTTTATCCGACCAGCACGCACACCTTCCACGTGGCGCCGTTCCCCGGCGCCAATATCGAGCGGGCCTCGCTGGAAATCACCGGCATCGATCCGCATCATCCGCTGCGTCCGGCACTGCCGGAGCGCGAGGCACTGCAACGGCTGTTCCGCGAAGTACGGCGCGTGCTGCGCGAACAGGAATGCAACCGGGCGATTCTCGTCGGTCACAATGCTTTTTTCGATCTCGGATTCCTGAATGCGGCAGTGGCGCGCACCGGTATCAAGCGCAACCCGTTTCACCCATTCAGCAGCTTTGACACGGCAACGATGGCCGGCGTCGCGCTCGGCCAGACTGTCCTCGCGCGCGCGGTCGAAGCGCTGGGTCTCGAATGGGACGCGCGCGACGCGCACTCGGCGCATTACGATGCGGAGAAAACCTGCGAGCTGTTCTGCGAGATCGTAAACCGCTCGCAATCGATTTACGAAGCAAGTCGAGCCGACCAGGCACGGTATCGCGCCATGGAGACGCTTTAGGAGCGGCGACTTGGCCGCGATTCTCTGCGCGAAGGCCGGTCCGCGGACCGCTCCTGCAGCCGAATTCCTCAGGAAGCGTCGGTGGGTGCGGCCGCGCCTTCGAGCAGTTTTTGCAGTTCGCCGCTGCGGTACATCTGCACGACGATGTCGCAGCCGCCGACGAGTTCGCCGTTGACGAATAACTGCGGGAATGTCGGCCAGTTCGAAACCTGCGGCAGCGTCGCGCGAATCTCGGGCTCCTCGAAAATATTCACGTAGGCGAACTTGGTGCCGCACTGCTTGAGCGCCTGCACCGCCTGCGCGGAAAAACCGCATTGCGGGAAATCCGGCGTGCCTTTCATGTAAATCAGCACCGGGTTGCTGCCGATCTGCTGCCTGATCTTTTCCTGTACGTCCATTCGATAAACCTCAACGATTCAATGCGCCTCAACGCGCAATTTCGAAACCACTTTCCTGACGCCCGCGACCGAACCGGCAACTTTGACCGCGGCCGCGGCCATTTTCGCATCCGGCACCGTGCCGGTCAGCGTGACAACGCCGTCGCGCGTGTCGACGCCGATTGCAAAACTGTCGATGCGCGTATCGCTCATCATGCGGACATTGATGTTCGACGTGATGGTGGCGTCGGCCGCAATCTGCTCGACCGTACGGGTGTCGTGAACGGGAGCGCCGGCACAGCCGGCAAGCAGCACGCCGAGCAGTATCGTGACGAAGCAGGCCGCGCAGCGCATCGAGCCGCTATTTTAGCACGCGCCGTAACCGCCGGCGCCCGCGGTCGCGATCGACAGCACGTCGCCGGCCTGCACGTCGACCTGCACCTTACCCGGCAAGGTTACTTCGTTAATGCTATTCTCGGCGGCCGCACCGGCTTCGCCTCCCCCGAGCCCCCACGGCCGGTTGCGACGGCGCTCGCCCAGGATCGTCGCGCTCGCCGGCGCAAGGAATTCATAGTCGCGCACCAGGCCATCGCCGCCGCCATGCAGTCCGCCACCGCCGGAGCCGCGCCGGATGGCGTAGCGGCGCACGCGCAACGGGTAAGTCATTTCGAGGGTTTCAATCGGCGTATTGAGTGTATTCGTCATATGCGTCTGCACCGCCGACAGGCCGGCGCCGCCGGCGTGCGCGCCCATGCCGCCGCCGAGAGTTTCGTAGTAGTCCCACGGCCGACCCGGGTCGGCCGAGCCCATGGCAAGGTTGTTCATGCTGCCGTGGCTTGCCGCCGGGAGCGCCTCCGGCAGAGCCTGCGCCAACGCGCCGAGCACCGCGTCGACGACGCGCGTGCTGGTTTCGACGTTACCCGCGGCAACCGCCGCCGGCCGGCGTGCGTTGAGAAGGCAACCTTCCGGCACCTCAAGGCGGATCGGCCGGAAGATGCCGGCGCAAGCCGGCGTGTCGCGCGGCATCAGGCAACGAAACGCATAATAAACCGCCGCCGCCGCGACCGATACCGGGCAGTTGACGTTGCCTTCGGTTTGCGCGGCCGTTCCGCCGAAATCGCAGACAACGCCGGTCTCGTCGACTCTAATGCAAACCGTAATCGGCAGGTCGACGTTGCCGCAGCCGTCGTCATCCAGCACGTCGCGGAACCGGTATTCGCCTGCCGGAATCCGCGCCAGCGCCGCGCGCGCCAGCCGCTCGCCGGCCATGTTGACAGCCCCGAGCAAGGCCTCGTAACGCTCCGCGCCGTAGGTTTCGATCAGCGCCGTGAGCCGTGCGAGGCCGACACGATTGGCGCTTACCTGAGCGCTGAAGTCGCCTTCGACAATGCGCCGGACGCGCACGCGTTCAAACAGCGGAGCCAGCGCCGCGGGCTGTGGCTCGCCGGCCGCGATCAAGCGCGTCGGCGCGATCACAACGCCCTCCTCTTCGAGGCGCCGCGAAATCGGCATAGAGCCCGGCGATGCCGCACCGATGTCGGCATGGTGGGCGCGATTGGCGACGAAAGCGCGCAGCTCGCCGGCGACGAACAGCGGCGCGATCAGCGTCACGTCCGGCAGGTGGGTACCGCCAAGGTACGGATCGTTGAGGACGATCATGTCGCCGTCGCGCCAGTCGATCGTGCCGACCAGGTCGCGCATCGCGTAGGCCATGCTGCCGAGATGCACCGGGATATGCGCCGCCTGCGCGCACAGCTCGCCGCCGGCGTCGAAAATC
>DASSOO010000065.1:0-5578 GCA_035700455.1 Gammaproteobacteria bacterium | reverse complement strand
ACCGGGAAATTCCCGTCAGTACTTCGCCCTTGCCTGGGATCGGGTCCGGCAGGATCACGTCGAAGGCCGACAGGCGGTCGCTCGCGACGATCAGCAGGTGGTCGTCGCCGATGGCGAAAATGTCGCGGACCTTGCCGCGGTGCACGAGCGGCAGCGATTTCAGTTCGGCGCGGGTCAGGGGCTTGGACATGGCGACGGGGTCTGATGAATGAAACGCGAATTATCGGACTTGCGCGGGAGTAAAGCCAACAGTATCGGGTGGTTCAATGGCAGGCGACGATGTGGTATTTGTGTTGCCATCCGTGGCCCTGGATCCCGGCACCGGAGCCGGGATGACGGCGCGCAAGCCGCACGGCCTTGTTATTCTTGCCCCAGTCCCCCAGTCCCCCAGTCCCCAGTCCCCAGTCCCCAGTCCCCAGTCCCGCCCGTCGCCCCTGCTATCATACCCGCCCCATGATCAATTATTCCCGTGCATTTTCATGAGCTGGTGGAGCGCCCTCATCGGCGGCACGCTTGGCTTCGTCATCGGCGGCCCGATCGGCGCGATCATCGGCGCCGCGCTTGGGCACATGCTCGGGGGCGGCACCGACTGGGCGCGTCTGACCGGTGGCTTCAACGCCGCCGAGCGTATCCAGACGGTCTTCTTCACGACGACGTTCTCGGTGATGGGCCACATCGCGAAGGCTGACGGGCGCGTGTCGGAGAACGAGATCGAGGCGGCGCGCTCGGTGATGGCGCAGATGAATCTCAACGCCGCGCAGCGCGACGCCGCAATCCGCATGTTTAACCAGGGCAAGCGCGGGGACTTCCCGCTCGACGCGGTGATCGCGCAGTTTCGCGCCGAATGCCGCCATCGCGTCGACCTGTTTCGCGTGTTCGTCGAGATCCAGATTCACGCGGCGCTTGCCGATGGCGACATCCACCCGGCCGAGCGCCGTATTCTGCAATCGATCTGCGCCCAGCTTGGCATCTCCGCCGCCGAGTTCGCACGCCTTGAGGCGATGGCCCGCGGGCAGCCCGGCGACACCCGGCAGCGGCCAGTCCGCGGCGGCAGCGTCGCACAGGCCTACGAGGTGCTCGGCGTCAGCCGCAATGCGGCGGACGCCGAGATCAAGAAGGCCTACCGGCGGCTGCTGCATCAGAACCATCCGGACAAGCTCGTCGCGAAAGGGCTGCCCGAGGAGATGATGAAAATCGCCGAGCACAAGACCCAGCAGATCATCGCCGCGTACGAGACGATCAAGCAGGCACGGGGGATGAAATAGCGACAGCGCCTGCGGCGCTGCCGCGGGTTCGTGGTACGCGATTAGTGGTCAAAGAGATTCCAGCGCTTTGTCTTCTTACCACTCACCGCTAACCGCTAACCACTGACCCCTGCCTACTGACCAGCAGTTATACTTTCAGGACCGCAAGCTCCAAAGAACGAGGCTGCCTCAATGCCCGACTACCTCATCGCCCCGTCGATTCTCTCCGCCGATTTCGCGCGCCTGGGCGAGGAGGCCGATGCGGTGCTCGCGGCCGGCGCCGACATGATTCATTTCGACGTCATGGACAACCATTACGTGCCAAACCTGACGATCGGTCCGATGGTTTGCGAGGCGCTGCGCAACTATGGCGTTGACGCACCGATCGACGTGCATCTGATGGTCAAGCCCGTCGATCGCATTATTGGCGACTTCGCCGCCGCCGGCGCGAGCTACATTACCTTTCATCCCGAGGCCACCGAGCACGTGCATCGCAGCCTGCAACTCATACGCGACGGCGGCTGCAAGGCCGGGCTCGTGTTCAATCCGGCGACGCCGCTGGATTACCTGGAATACGTGCTCGACATGGTCGACATGGTGCTGATCATGTCGGTCAATCCTGGCTTCGGCGGGCAGAAATTCATTCCGGCGAGCCTTGAAAAACTGCGCGCCGCACGCGCGCTGATCGATGCCAGCGGCCGCGATATCCGCCTCGAAATCGACGGCGGCGTAAAGGCCGGCAACATCCGCGAAATCGCCGAAGCCGGCGCCGATACCTTTGTCGCGGGCAGCGCTATCTTTCACGCCGGTGATTACGCCAACGTGATAGCGGAGATGCGCGAGGAGTTGCAGCGCGCCGCTGCGGCTCGCTGATGGCGGCGCGGCTCGTCGCCTTCGACCTCGACGGGACGCTCGCCGACAGCCTGCCCGGCATTGCGGCGGCGATGGCGGCGCTCGAAGACGAACTCGGTCTGCCGCATTGTACCGCCGACCAGGTACGCGACTGGATTGGCCGCGGGGTGACGCGCCTGGTCGAGCGGCGGCTGCAGGCGGCGGGAATGGCCGCTTCGTCAAGCCGGGTGCGTGAAGCGGAAACGTTTTTTATGGCGGCCTACCGCGAGACCAGCGTCACCGGCGTCAGCCTGTTTCCCGGCGTCGCCGATGCGCTGGATACGCTCGGGGCAGCCGGTTTCCGGCTCGCCTGCATCACCAACAAGCCGCAGGAACTGACGGGGCCGGTGCTTGAAACGCTGGGCATCCGCGAGCACTTTGCCGTGGTGCTGGGCGGCGATTCGCTGGCACGCAAGAAGCCGGACGCGTTGCCGCTGCTGCACGCGGCGCACGCGGTCGGCGCCGCGTCCACGGCAAGTACGATGGTCGGCGATTCGGAAACGGATGTGCGGGCGGCCCGGGCCGCCGGGTTTGTCGCAGTCGCCGTCGATTATGGTTACAATCATGGTCGGCCGATTCGCGAGAGCCGGCCGGATCACATCATCAGCTCGTTCGACGAGCTGCCCGGATTGATTCGGCGGATTGAGCCGCATTAATCCAGGGAACGGATGTCTTGCGATTAACGGGCAGGTTGCCCGTAGTCGCTTGAACCAAGCTTGGCGAGTAGACAATGAGACTTTATCCGGAACAGATTGCATGGCGGCGATGGCGTAGCGAACGCTGAAGCGTTCGTTGGTCTTCGTTTTTGCAATCAACCGGATAAGTCCATGATACAAGCTGAACCCGAGGCTGCGCGCCGCGCAGCGTACACCCACATTCCCTTCGTCCGCGAGGTCGTCGCCGATCTCGAAACTCCGCTGTCGGTTTACCTCAAGCTCGCGGCCGCGCCGTATTCCTACCTGCTCGAATCCGCCGAGGGCGGCGCCGTCTGGGGGCGCTACTCGATCATCGGCCTGCCCGCGCGCACGCGCATCGCGATCGACGGTAACCAGGTGCGCGTGGAGCACGACGGCGCGGCGCCGGAAACCTTTCGTGCGGCCGATCCGCTTGCGTGGATCGAAGACTATCGGCGCTCGATCCACGTCGCTCCCGCACCGGGCCTGCCGCGCTTCAGCGGCGGCCTGGTCGGCTATTTCGGTCACGACACGGTACGGGCGATCGAGCCAAAGCTGGCCCGGGGCCGGAAGTGCTCGGAACTGGGTTGCCCGGACTGCCTGCTGCTGGTGTCGGATGAGCTGGCTGTATTCGATAACCTGGCTGGCAAGCTGTACCTGATCGTACATGCCCCGGCCGGCGTCGCGGGCGCCGCCGAACGCGCACAGGCGCGGCTCGACGAACTGGCCGCACGGTTGCGCCAGCCGCTGGCGCGCGCGCCAGCGGCCGTGTCAGCGACGGCCGGTGCGGCGTTTGAATCCATGTTTCCGCAGGAGCAGTTCGAGACGGCGGTCGCGCGTGCCCGCGACTACATCCTCGCCGGCGACGTGATGCAGGTCGTGCTGTCGCAGCGGCTCTCCGGGCCCTATACCGGCGCGCCGCTCGACGTTTACCGCGCGCTGCGGGCAATCAACCCTTCGCCGTATCTGTACTTCCTCGACTTGGGCGGATTTCAGGTTGCCGGCGCCTCGCCGGAAGTGCTGGTGCGCGTCGAACGGGGCGTTGCGACGGTGCGGCCGCTGGCCGGCACGCGACGCCGCGGCGCGGACGCCGTTGAAGACGCCGCGCTTGCGGCAGAGCTTGCGGCCGACGAGAAAGAACGCGCCGAGCACCTGATGCTGATCGATCTCGCGCGCAACGACGTCGGCCGCGTCAGTGTCACCGGCAGCGTGCGCGTAACCGAGCAGATGGCGATCGAGCGCTACTCGCACGTCATGCACCTGGTCTCGAACGTCACCGGCCGGCTGGCGCCCGGCGTCAGCGCGCTCGACGCACTGGCCGCCTGCTTTCCCGCCGGCACACTTTCAGGGGCGCCGAAGCTGCGCGCGCTGGAAATCATCGACGAGCTCGAACCGGTTCGCCGTGAAATCTACTCCGGCGCGATTGGCTATCTTGGCTGGCACGGCAACCTCGATACCGCCATCGCGATCCGCACCGCGGTCATCAAGGACGGTATTCTGCACGTGCAGGCCGGCGCCGGTATCGTCCACGATTCGGATCCGACCCGCGAGTGGGAAGAGACGATGAACAAGGCGAAGGCGGTCCTGCGCGCCGTAGAACTTGCACAGAAGGGTCTCTCATGAAGCTCCTTCTTCTTCCCGAATCCCGAATCCCGAGCCCCGAGTCCCGACTCAGTCGCGCCAATTCGCAGCGTGGCATCGGTCATTGCACAACCCGTCGATCTTACGAGTCCTTATGCTCTTAATGATCGACAACTACGACTCGTTCACCTACAACCTCGTGCAGTATCTGGGCGAGCTCGGCGAGGAAGTTTGCGTGCGCCGCAACGACTGCGTCACGCTCGACGAAATCGAGTCGCTCGCGCCGGCGCGTATCGTCATCTCGCCGGGCCCGTGCACGCCGAACGAGGCCGGCATCTCGCTGCGGTTAATTGAACATTTTGCCGGGCACATTCCGATCCTCGGCGTGTGCCTCGGTCACCAGGCGATCGGCCAGGTCTTCGGCGGCTGCATTGTGCGTGCGCCCTGCGTGATGCACGGCAAGACCTCGCCGATCCGCCACAACGGCGCCGGCGTTTTTAACGGTTTGCCGAACCCGTTCGCGGCGACGCGCTACCACTCGCTCGTGGTCGCGCCGGATTCGTTGCCGGATTGTCTCGAGATAACCGCCTGGACCGAGGACGCGCACGGCGAGTTCGAAGCCATTATGGGTGTGCGTCATCGCGAGTTGCCGATCGAGGGCGTGCAGTTTCATCCGGAATCGATTTTGACGGAGCATGGGCGGGAGTTGCTTGCGAACTTCGTTCGCGGAACTGGGGACTAGGGGCTAGGGACTGGGGAAGTTTTGTCTTACCCCAGCCCGCCGAACCCCAGTCCCATCGTCAAACGCATCGGTGGAGCCGAAGAAATGAACCACTTCAATCAGCCTCACGGAAGTCCCTGATGGAAATTAAGCAAGCCATCAGCCGCATCGTCGATCGCGAAGATCTGTCACGCGCCGACATGGAAGCCGTGATGCGCCAGATCATGACCGGCGGCGCGACGCCGATCCAGATCGGCGGTTTCCTGGCGGGGCTGCGCGCGAAGGGCGAGACAGTCGATGAGATCACCGCGGCTGCGCAAGTGATGCGCGAACTGGCGGCGCGCGTCGACGTCGATCCCACACATCTCGTCGATACCTGCGGTACCGGCGGTGACGGCCAAAGTCTGTTCAACGTTTCGACTGCGGCCGCGTTTGTCGTCGCGGCGGCCGGCGGCCGCGTCGCCAAG
>DASSOO010000064.1:0-3978 GCA_035700455.1 Gammaproteobacteria bacterium | reverse complement strand
TGGAACAGCGCGCCGAGCATCAACAGCAGCAGCCAGCCGATCGCGAGTAGGTGCACGACGATCAATGTCCCGGAAGCAGTCCATGCCTGCGCCGGATAACTCACACCGGCAAGTATCAACGCCTGCGCGGCGATGAAGTTGAGCAAGGCACACCCGAAGAACGGCAGCGTCCAGCGCGACAAGCGGTTGCTGATCATGGAAACCGGCGGCCTGTTCAGCGATCGTCGCTGACTTCTACGAAGCCGTCGTGCACGCGCACCGGGAATGAATGCACGCCCTCGTAGGCCGGACCTTTCAGCGCCTCGCCGGTGCGGATCGAAAATTCTGCAAGGTGCCGCGGGCAGACGGCACGGTCGCCTTCGACCCAGCCCCCGGAGATGTCGCCGCCGTCGTGCGTGCACACGTCCTCGATGGCGAAGAACTCGCCGCCGAGATTGAATACGGCGACGTCGGTACCGTTGACTTCAACGATGACACTGGCCCGGTCGGCGATATCGGTCGCCGCCGCAGCGCGTATCCACTGCGACATGAGCTTGCTCCACGAAGGGAATGTTTCGACTCTAGGGCGCGCGCAGTGCCGCCGCCTTGATCTGCGTCAAGCCGCGATTTCGCGCAGCCGGTGCACCGCGATCACTTCCGGATCGTCGGCATGTTCGAGCAATAGTTGCCGCACCCGCCCCTGCCACAGCGCCTTGAAGCGGGCGCGCTCCTCGGCGTCTGCCGCGCCGGTCAGACAGCGCGGTAACAACGTGTGCACTTCGGGCGCCAACGGCACCCTGTGGAGTTTCGCGGAGGCGTCGACGGTCGCGCCGTTATCGAGACGCGTGAAACGCGCTTCGGCGTCCAGCGAGACGTCGAACCCCAGCAGACCCCGGCGCTCAAATCGTCCCCCGATGCCCTTGAAACCGCCGTCGGCGGCGGCGCCGGTGATCAGCGCGGCGACGTTCGCCATTACGCCGGTTACGCCCGCGGTATACGGCTCGCGCCAGAGCACCCGCACCGCACCGCGCTCCGGCGTACGCTTCGGATAAAGCGCCGCGAGCGCCGCGCGCGTCATCAGGAAAGCGGCGGCGACGGTCGGGCAGGAATGGCCGGCGAGCATGACGGCATCTGCATAGTGATACTCGATCAGGCCGTCGCGCGCCGCGCCGAGGAATTCAGCGAGCGGGTCATGCATCAGAATCGCCGGCGCGGCATCAAAAAAATCTGGATACTGCTTGAGCATTGGCGCACCTGTAGGAAGACAAACAAGTCATTTATAAGGTGCAACCGGGCACACCGCCTTGACGAGCATCAAGGCGGGATGGCCGAGTCCGGAGTTCAATATTTTCGTGGCGCTTTCAACTCGCGATTGCTGCTCTGCGCCACTGGTTTTTCCGGCGGTTCAAGCCGATCCGGTACGCGAAGTCATGGAATGAGCACCGCGGCACCTTCGAACGCACCGCGGCGCAAGTCGGCGAGCGCCTGGTTGGCGGCTGTCAGTGGATAACGGTGAATCCGCGTTTTGATGCCGGCTGCGGGCGCTGCAGCGAAAAACTCGTCGCCGTCCTGCCTGGTCAGATTCGCCACGGATGCCACGCTTCGCTCCTCCCACAGCCATGTATACGGAAATGCGGGGATATCGCTCATGTGAATGCCGGCGCAGACGACGCGCCCGCCCTTGCGTACCGCACGCAAGGCGGCAGGGACGAGGCTTCCCGCCGGCGCATAGATAATGGCGGCATGCAGCCGGTCCGGCGGCATTTCGTCCGAACCGCCTGCCCACACAGCGCCAAGTTCCCGCGCAAACTTCTGGGCATGGAGATCGCCCGGCGTGGTGAAAGCATAGACGCGCCGACCCTGTTTGCGGGCAACTTGCGCAATGATATGGGCGGCCGCGCCGAAGCCATAGAGCCCGAGTTTGGCACCGTCACCGGCCGCCTTCAGGGAACGCCACCCGATAAGTCCCGCGCAAAGCAGCGGTGCAATATCCGCGTCGTCGCCGAGTGCGTCGGACAAAGGAAAACAATAGCGCGCGTCCGCCAGCGCGTGGCTGGCGAAACCGCCGTCGCGAGTGTAGCCGGTAAATTGGGGGCGGTCGCAAAGGTTTTCGTGCCCGCTGGTGCAATAGCTGCAAGCGCCGCACGTAAAGCCGAGCCAGGGAATGCCGACGCGCTGGCCGATGGTCAAGCCGTTCACGCCGGCGCCGATGGCGTCGACGCGGCCGACAATTTCGTGGCCGGGAATGATCGGGTAGCGGATGTCGGGGAGTTCGCCGTCCAGTACGTGCAGGTCCGTGCGGCAAACGCCGCAAGCGGAAACGCAAACGCGGATTTCTCCCGGCGCGGGGTCCCGGTCCGGCAGTTCGACGCGTTCGAGGACGCCGCCGGCGCTTTTCAAAACCATTGCGTACAAGCGTCTGCTCCCGCTACCGTCAATGCGAAATCAGCGTCGTCCGCGCCGGATTCAACAGGAAATTGCGGGTAACGCCGCCAAGCACCCACTCGTGCAGGCGGCTGTGGCCATACGCTCCGGCCACGACCAGTCCCGCATCATACTCGTCGACGACTTCGGCCAGCCTGTCGGCGTCGGGACTGGTACCACCGGCGACAGCCCGCGTTTCCGCCGTCAGCCCGTGGCGTTGCAACCACGCCGCAACCCCCTGGAGTTGCATTTGTGCGTCCTGAATTTCGTGGCTGCCGCAAATCCGCACCACGAGGACGTGTTGCATGCGCTTCAACACCGGCAGTGCATCGACGATGGCGCGCCGCGCCTCACGCGTATCGTTCCAGCCGACGACGGCATTATCGAGACGCCATGCACGCTCGCCGTCGGGCACGATCATCATCGGCCGGCCAAGGCGCAGGACGAGGTCTCCGATATCGACGCGGCGGCTGGAGCCGGCCGCGACAGCGCCTCTATCCGGCGCGGTAACGACAATATCCGCCGCCCGCGCCTGCTGCGCGATACATCTCGACAGTGGACGATAGTCGATGATCGGGCGCCACTCGAGCGCTTCGCCGTTCGGGAAAGCGTGACGGAACTGCGCCTCGGCGCGCTTCATCTGCGTTTCGATTTCAGCCCGGTCTTCGGTGACGACTTCGGGAGAAATATATGCATCGCCGTAAAAGATCTGAAGAGGCTGACATGCGGCGACACCGATGAGCGTCGCTTTGCACTGCTGAGCGAGTTCGCGAGCGACACGCAGCACCGCGTCATTCTCGTGCTCCAGTTCGAGGCGCACCATCAAGGTCCGGTATTCCATGTTGCCTCCTGCAATTGGAAACCATAGTCAGTCTACACGTATGACAAAGAACGCTGCCTTGACCCGCGTCAACGGAGACGGCGGCTTGGCGCGATCCGGGATCGCCGTCCTGCAGCCGGCTTCAGGCGCCTGCTGTCGTGGAATGCAGCAGCTCGCCGCCTCCGTCCCGAACGCGTACCGCGACCGGTATGCCGGCGCGCACGCTCTGGGTGACGATGCAGAAATCCTCGAACTGCACCAGCACCCGATCGAGGTCGCGCAGCGACGCCGCGGCATCCGGCAGCGCGATATCGATTTCCATGCGGCCTATTCTCCAGCGGCCATGTTCGTTGCGTGCGATGTGCGCATGCGCCTTCGCGCTCAGTCTGCCGGGGGCGTTCCGGAACTTGCGCAACGCGAACAGCAGGCTCGCCGAAAGACAGTTGGCTACAGCCGCGAGCACCAGCTGCGCCGGATTGGGGCCGGCATCGTGACCCAGCGGCGCAGCCTCGTCGGTCGTCAGTTCGGGCAGCGCGGTTCCGTCGAAACGGATTCGGAATTCGTAACCATCGACCTGTTGCAGGGTCAGTTCGACGCTCCGTTCTTCGCTCATGGAAAACCTCCTTTGTTTACGCGCCTGCCGCGTCGCCACAGGATGCTGTAATCATGCGCGTTATGATTGCGCGATCGTCGGCAAGGTACACGAGGCAGAGGATCGTAATTCGAGAGCCGCACGGACAAGTTTAGCCGAGCCG
>DASSOO010000063.1:0-11004 GCA_035700455.1 Gammaproteobacteria bacterium | reverse complement strand
GAGTCGCGGACAGACGCGATGCTGCGTCCGAGCCGGAAGACGGCGCCGAGGCCGTTGCTGGTAGGTTTTTCAATGCATTCCCTGCCGGGCGCATCCGCGCCCCGTTCCCTCGTACCGATCAGCGGCCAAGCCGCCGCCGGTTCAGCGATCCTAGTGTGCCGCCGCGCGGCCGCCCCGTCAATGCGCGGGCGGGGCAATTGCTGCGCCAAAACCTGACTATCGGCGGCAAACGGATTACCATGGGCGACTGCTGTTGCTGTCTCGCCGCCGGCAACCCGCCAGCGGCCGCGGCTGTCGCCGCCACCTTAAAGCCAATAAGCACAAACGGGAGCCGTCGATGAAAGTCTCCGACCTGTTGGTTCGCTGCCTCGAAAAAGAAGGCGTGCGCTACGTCTTCGGCCTGCCCGGCGAGGAAACGGAAGACCTGATGTTTTCGCTGGAAAAATCCTCGATCCGGTTCGTGCCGTGCCGGCACGAGCAGGGCGCAGCGTTTATCGCCAATATTTGGGGGCGCATTACCGGCAAGGCAGGGGTGTGCCTGTCGACGTTGGGCCCGGGTGCGACCAACCTGATTACCGGCCTGGCTGATGCGCAGCTCGACATGGCGCCGGTGGTGGCGATTACGGCACAGGGCGGACTTGACCGCATGCACAACCAGAGCCACCAGATGCTCGACATCGTCAGTATGTTCAAGCCGATCGTGAAGTGGAACGCGAGCATTCACTCCGAACGCGTAGTCACCGAAGTCGTGCGCAAGGCGTTCAAGCTGGCGGAGCTGCAGAAGCCGGGCGTGACGCATATTGAGCTGCCGGAAGATGTCGCCGGACTCGAAGTGGAAGGTTTCGAGCCGATTGCCCCAGGCAAGGTGCTGCGCGCGGATCCGGATCTCGAAGCGGTCGCGCAGGCGTTGCCGATCCTGGCGACTGCAAAACGGCCGCTGATTATTGCCGGCAACGGCGCGATTCGCGAAAAGTGCAGCACCGCGCTGACGGAGCTCGTCAACCACTTCCACATTCCGGTCGCGGCGACATTTATGGGCAAGGGCGCGCTGTCGGATCACAACGACGCATCGTTGTTGTCGATCGGCCTGAGCTTCAAGGATTATGTGCTGGAAGCGGTGGAGCAGGCCGACGTGGTCGTCACGATCGGCTATGACATCGGCGAATACGCACCGCAAAAGTGGAACGAGAATAACGACAAGACGATCATTCATATCGATCACGTGCCGGCCGAAGTGTATACACATTACCGCCCGGCGGTCGAAATCGTCGGCGATCTCGCGGCGTCGATCCGGGCGCTGCACGCGGGCCTCGACGAGCGCGAGCCCCGCTACGACACAAACTGGTATGCGCCGGTGCGCAAGCGCATCCTCGACGACATTGCCGGTTACAGCCTCGACGACAGCGCCACGACGTTCACGATCCCGGCGGTGCTTAATGTTATCCGTGATATTCTCGACGACGACGGCCTGCTGATCTCGGATGTCGGCAGCCACAAGATGTGGATCGCGCGCAACTTCCCGACTTACACACCGAACGGCTGCATCATCACCAATGGCCTGGCGAGCATGAGCATGGCGCTGCCAGGGGGTATCGCGGCGTCGATGATCGATCCGCAACGGCAGGTCGTGTCGGTGATGGGCGACGGCGGCTTCATGATGAACTCGCAGGAGCTGGAGACGGCCAAGCGAATCGGTGCCGGCTTCACCGCCGTCATCCTCAACGATAACGACTACGGCCTGATTCGCTGGAAGCAGGAGATGTCGCGCAACGACTCATTCGGCACCGGCATCAGCAACCCGGACTTCAAGCTGTATGCCGAGAGCTTCGGCATCAAGGCGTACAAGCCCCGTAACATCGGTGAACTGCGGACGCAAATGACGGAGGCGATTACGTCGCGCGAACTGCGCGTTGTCGCGGTCGATGTCGACGCGAGCGTCAACACCGAATTGTTCCAGAAATGCATTCGCTATTGGGCGCAGAAGGTGAAGAAGCAATGAGCGCAAAAGGCATGGAAACGATCAACCCGGCCACCGGGAAAAGTATCAAGAACTACCCGCTGATGAGCGACGACGAGGTGGGCGGCATCATTACGCGCGCCGACGCGGCGTTCGATGCGTGGCGGCGGACCGGTTTCGCGGAACGCTCGCGGCTGATGCACCGCGCGGCCGAGGTGCTGCGTACGAACAGCGAGCGCTACGCCCTCCAGATGACCGAGGAGATGGGCAAGCCGATCAAGCAGGCGCGCGGCGAGATCGAAAAGTGCGCCTGGACCTGCGACTACTTTGCGGACAATGCCGAGGCCTTCCTCGCGCCGCAAACCGTCGAGACCGAGGCCAGCAAGAGCTTCGTGACGTTTCAGCCGCTCGGCGTCGTTTTCGCGATCATGCCGTGGAATTTTCCGTTCTGGCAGGTGATCCGTTTCGCCGCGCCGCACCTGATGGCCGGCAACGCCGGCATCCTTAAACACTCGCCGAACGTTACCGGCTGCGCGCTGAGCCTTGAAGAAGTGTTTCGCGAGGCCGGTTTTCCGAAGGACCTGTTCCGCACGGTCATTATCGATACCGACCAGGCGGCCAAAGTCATCCAGCATGATCTTGTGCGTGCGGTGACGCTGACCGGCAGTGTAGGCGCCGGGCGCGCGGTCGCCGCCGAGGCCGGCAAGGTGTTGAAAAAGGCAGTGCTCGAACTCGGCGGCAGCGATGCCTACGTGGTGCTCGAAGACGCGGACATAGAGGCCGCGGCCAGGAGCTGCGTTGCCGGACGCATGATCAACTCCGGCCAAAGCTGCATCGCCGCCAAACGTTTCGTCGTTGTCGATGCGATCCGCGCACAGTTCGAGAAGGTCGTCGCCGAGGAGATCGCGGCCGAAAAAATGGGCGCTCCTACGGATGAAGGCAACACTATAGGCCCGATGGCGCGCGCCGATTTACGCGAGCAGTTGCACCGCCAGGTCGAGCAGAGCGTTGCGGCGGGCGCGCGTTGCGTGCTGGGCGGAAAGCTGCCGGACGGCGCGGGTTTCTACTATCCACCGACGTTGTTGACGAACGTGACCAAAGGCATGCCGGCGTACAGCGAGGAGCTGTTCGGCCCGGTTGCGGTGATCATTTCGGCCAGGGACGAAGCCGATGCCATTCGCATCGCAAACGACACCTCATTCGGCCTGGGTTCCGCGGTATTTACGCGCGACATCGAACGCGGCACGCGGCTTGCAACCAGCGAAATCCATGCCGGCGCCTGTTTTGTCAACGACTTCGTCCGTTCAGATCCGCGGCTGCCGTTCGGCGGCATCAAGAACAGCGGCTACGGGCGCGAACTCTCGGCCTTCGGCATCCGCGAATTCGTCAATATCAAGACGGTGCAGGTGAAGTAGGCCGGGGCATGTGTTAGCTTACAGGCAAGGAAAGTTCGCCGGAGCGGTGCATGTTTCAACTGCTGGTCAACGGCGCGTCATGGACGACGATCCTCGGCAACGTAATCTGTGCACTCTGCGCAAGCTATGCGCTGGCGGCGCTCGGTGCGACGTTGTGGTGGTTGCTGCGGCGGCGGCCGGAGAACGTGGGCACGATGCCGCCGGTGACGCTGCTGAAACCGCTGTGCGGTGCAGAGCCGGGCTTGTACGACAGCCTGCGTTCGTGCTGTGAGCAGGATTATCCCCACTTCCAGATCGTGTTCGGTGTACGCCGTTCCGACGATCCGGCAATCGCGCTCGTCGAGCGGCTGCAGGCGGAGTTTCCGACTCTTGATCTGAAGCTGGTCGTTGACGACAGAATCATCGGCGCGAACTACAAGATCAGCAATCTGCATAACATGTTGTGCGCGGCGCGCCATGACACCCTGGTGATTGCCGACAGCGATATTCGCGTCGGGCGCGACTATCTTGTCCAGGTTACCGCGCCGCTGGTACGCAACCGCGTGGGGCTGGCGACCTGCCTCTACAGGGCGCGATCCGGACACAGCATCTGTTCGCGGCTGACGACGATGTCGGTCAACGGCTGGTTCGTTCCTTCGGTACTGGTGTCGGCCGCCTTCGGGTGGCGGGCGTTCGGCTTCGGTGCGACGCTGGCGATGCGGCGCGCGGTGCTTGACGAGATCGGCGGCTTTGCCGCCGTGGCGGATCATATCGCCGACGACTATATGCTCGGCCACCTGGTGCGTCGCTGCGGTTATCGAACGGTGCTGTCGACCTACCTCGTTGAAACGTTGCTGCCGGATGGCGCCTGGCCCGCGCTATGGGATCACGAACTGCGCCAGGCGCGCACGCTGTGGTCATTGCAGCCGGCGGGTTATCTGTTTACGTTCGTAACCTTCGGCATTCCGCTGTGTGCGGCGATGCTGGGTTTGACAGGCATTGCACCGTTCGCGCTGGGCGCGCTTGCGTTGACGGCAGCCGCCAAGCTAGCGTTGCACGTTATCGTTTCGCCGCCGCCGCGGTGGCGGGACCTGTGGTTGGTGCCGCTGCGCGACTTGCTGAGCCTGGCCGTATGGCTGTGGAGCTTCGCCGGCCGCCGTATCGTTTGGCGACGGCACCATTTCAACGTCGGCCGCAACGGCGTGCTGACCGAAGCGCCGCCGCCGCGGCGGCCGAATTACGCGGCTGCGTGGCTACGGCTGCGCCAGATGGTGTTCAATTACATCGCCATGTCGGGACAGCGCAAGTAAATAAACCTCTGCCTGGCTCGTCGAAGCGGCGTTTGTCCACTTGATCGAACTAATCAAGGGCTCCTAAAATTTCTCCGACCTTTATCCGTCA
This sequence comes from Gammaproteobacteria bacterium, assembly GCA_035700455.1. GTDB lineage: Bacteria > Pseudomonadota > Gammaproteobacteria > Natronospirales > DASSBR01 > DASSBR01. The sequence goes on along the minus strand of DASSOO010000063.1, from coordinate 6,252 downwards.
CCGCGCCAAAATGCTTTCCAACCGGCGGTGGCCTTTAGCCGAAGACTCGAATTGAAAGGAAAAATCCTGGCCTACGCGGCGGGACTGATCGGCCTGACGCTGGCCGTTATTCTGATCGTCATCGCCGGCTCGCGCGATGTGCTGCGGGTACTCGAATCGGCAGGCTGGGGGCTGTTCTGGCTGGTGCCGCTGCATCTTGCACCGGTGCTGCTCGAGTCCGCCGCCTGGCAGTCGTTGCTGCGTGCGCGCAGCCGGGTGAAGTTGCCCTTCGCCTACGTGGCGTGGACGACTGCCGTGCGTGAAGCGGTCAACAACCTCTTGCCGGTTGCCCGCGTCGGCGGCGAACTCATAGGCGTGCGCCTGCTGCGCCGCCGGCGCATCCGTGCCGCCGTCGGTGCCGCCAGCCTGGTAGTCCTGCTGACGCTGACGGCGCTGGACCTTTATCTTTTGACCCTCGCCGGCCTGGGGCTGCTGTTGTCGAATATCCCGGCGACGCAAATCGCCGGACCGGTTGCCGCAGGACTGCTGGCGCTTCTGCCGGCCATGCTGCTGCTGGTCATCGTGCAACGTTACGGGAAGCTGTTTGCGCGCCTCGACCGTCTGATCGAAATCGTGACCGGCGGCCATAAGTTGCTGTCGCGGTTGGTGCGCCCGGACAAGCTGGATGCCGAAATACGGAGTTTTTACGGCCGGTTCGCCACTCTGACCGCAGCCGCTGGCTGGAAGTTGTTGTCGCTAGCCGCCGAGGCCGCCGAAGTCTGGGTAATCATGTTCCTGTTGCATCATCCGATCGCGGTATGGCAGGCGATCGTTATGGAAACTCTGAGTCTCGCGGCGCGCGCCGCGGCATTCGTGGTACCGGCGGGGATCGGGGTGCAGGAGGGCGGCTTTGTCCTCATCGGGCAGTTGATCGGCGTGCCCGCGGATTTCGCAATCGCGGTATCGCTCGCCAAACGGTTCCGCGAAATCGCTTTCGGTCTGCCGAGCATCGCGAGCTGGCAGTGGGTCGAAGGCCGGCATCTGCACCGGCTGCTGCATGGCGGACGCCGGCGTGCGGCCTGGAAAAAAAACGGAAAGTGCGGATCCGTAAGCGTCAGTTGCCGGTGCCGTAGAATTCCTTGTACCAGGCGACAAAGTTGGCGACCCCGGTTTCGACCGGCGTCGCCGGCCGGTAGCCAACTTCGGCCTCAAGATCAGCGACGCTTGCGTATGTCTCCGGCACATCGCCGATCTGCAACGGCAGCATGTTCTTTTGCGCTGTGACCCCGAGATTTTTTTCCAGCACCTCGATGTAGCGCATCAGGTTGACCGGGTTATTGTTGCCGATGTTAAAGATGCGATAGGGCGCGGCGCCGGTTGCCGGATCGGGATGGTCTCCGTTCCAGTCCGGGTTCGCCGTCGCCGGCTTATCGAGCACGCGCACGACGCCTTCGACGATGTCGTCGACATAGGTAAAGTCGCGGCGATGGTGACCATGGTTAAAGACGTCGATCGGCTCGCCGGCGAGCATCTTGCGGGTGAACAGGAACAACGCCATGTCGGGGCGGCCCCACGGGCCGTAGACGGTAAAGAACCGCAGACCGGTCGTCGGAATGTTGTAGAAATGGCTGTAGGCGTGAGCCATCAGTTCGTTGGCGCGCTTGGTCGCGCCGTACAGGCTGACCGGATGCGACGCGCCTCGGTGCTCGGAAAACGGCATGTCGGTATTGGCGCCGTAGATCGAGCTGGACGATGCATAAACGAGATGCTCGACCGGGTAGTGGCGGCAGCCTTCGAGAACATTCAAAAAACCGACGATGTTGGTATCGACGTAAGCGTGAGGATTCTGGCTCGAGTACCGCACGCCTGCCTGCGCAGCGAGATTGACGACGCGCTCAGGGCGATGGCTGGCGAAGACTTCCGTTACCGCGTCGCGATCGGCCAGATCGGCGCGCACGTCCGTGAAACCGTCGTAGTTGAGCGTGCGATCCAGTCGCGCGCGCTTGAGGTTGACGTCGTAGTAGTCGTTGAGATTGTCGAGGCCGACGACTTCGTCGCCGCGTTCGAGGAGTTTGAGGCTCAGCGCCGAACCAATGAAACCGGCGGCGCCGGTGACCAGAACTTTCATTTTATTTTTGACCTTTTCCTCAATTGCCTTACAGACTCACGCGGCGTAGCCGCAGCGCCGCATTTACATATCCGCAAGACACAATTGCGGCGCTTCGCCTTGCGAACGCCGCGTTTTAAAGTCGTCCGTCGACTGTATTGCGCGGCAGCATTGCCTTGACGTCGAACAGCACACACGATTCTTTGCCCAGCTTGCGGATGCCGGTATGCGCCATGCGTGCGAACTGATCGTGTTTGACCGCGATGATTATCGCATCGTATTTCCCGAGCTCCGGCTCGGAAACCATGTTGACGTGATACTCGGAAGTCGCTTCCTCGGGATCGACCCAGGGATCGTAAACGTCGACACGAGCGTGATAATCGTTGAATTCGCGGATCAGGTCGATGGAACGCGTGTTACGGATATCGGGGCAGTTTTCCTTGAACGCGAGGCCCATGATCAGCACGCAGGAACCGGCGACCGGAATACCCCGCTGCGTCATCATCTTGACGACACGGCGTGCGACATAAGCGCCCATGTCGTCGTTGATGCGCCGTCCGGCGAGGATCACCTCCGGGAAGTAGTCGACTTCGCTCGCCTTGTGCGTCAGATAGTAAGGGTCGACGCCGATGCAGTGACCGCCGACCAGGCCCGGCCGGAATGGCAGGAAATTCCATTTCGTGCCGGCGGCCTCCAGCACTTCGAGCGTATCGATGCCGAGCTGGCCGAACAGGATCGCAAGTTCGTTGACGAGTGCGATGTTGACGTCGCGCTGCGTGTTCTCGATCACCTTGGCCGCTTCGGCAACACGTATGCTGCTCGCCTTGTGCGTGCCGGCGGTGATGATGCGCCGATAAAGGCCGTCGACAAAATCCGCAACCTCCGGCGTCGAACCGGAAGTAACCTTGAGAATCGATGTCACGCGGTGCGACTTGTCGCCCGGGTTGATGCGTTCCGGGCTATAACCGGCATAGAAGTCGACGTTGTACTTGAGACCCGACACGGATTCGATAATCGGCACGCAGACTTCCTCGGTCGCACCCGGATACACCGTCGACTCGAAGACGACGATGCTGCCCTTGCGGATGACTTTCCCGAGCGTGTTGCTGGCGCGTTCGAGCGGCGTCAGGTCCGGCCGCTTGTAGCGGTCGATCGGTGTCGGCACCGTGACGATGAATACGTTGCACTCAGCAAGCGCCTCGGGCGAGGTCGTATAGCTGAGCTTCTTCGCGGCGGCGAGTTCTTCGCCGGCGACCTCGAGCGTACGGTCGTGATGTTTTTCGAGTTCGGCAATGCGACGCGCGTTGGTGTCGAAGCCGAGGGTGGGAAACTGTTTGCCGAATTCGACGGCCAGAGGCAGGCCGACATAGCCGAGGCCGATAATTCCGATCCTGGAATGATCGATATCAAACATGATCGCGATGTCCCTTTGTTATTTCGTACGTCGGCAGCCCTGCCGCCGTAAAGTCGCTAAGCTTAGCTTGGCGCAGGGGCGCAGGCAAGAAGGCGGATTGGCCGCTCACGGTTTCCCCCTACGTGAAACTGCTGCTGGACATTTACCAGGCGGGGGGAAATAATAGAAAAACTTTTAGTCGAGGCCAGCCGGCGCGTTTCCAGCGCCGGGCCCGCAGCCTTTTGCGGAGCGTCGCGGCCGTGCCATCCGATGGCCGGCATCTTCCCAAAAGGCACAGAACCCTAAGAAACAAGGATGTCGAGGAACCCGGCACGAGTGCCGGGCCGAGAGCATAGGAGGCTCGCTCGGGGTGGGCAAAATAAGAATTTTTCGCCGTCACGTGCCGATTCAGATCGTGCTGATCGGCCTGATCGAAGCATTGGTTCTTGCCGGCTCAGTTTACGTCGGCGCCTACGCCCGCTACAGCGGCGACCCCAGCGACATTGCCGAAAACGTCGGTCCTCTGTTTAACCGTGCCATTCTGTTTGCTGCCGTCATGGTGCTGAGCTTTGGCGCCATGGGGCTCTACCAGATCAATCTGCGTGAGCGCCGGCTCGGCATCTTGCTGCGCCTGGTCGTCGGCTTCGCCGCCGGCAGCATCCTGCTGACGGTAATCTTCTATCTGTTCCCCATGCTGTATGTCGGCCGCGGGGTGTTCGCGCTCGCCGGCATCGTCGCGTTTCTCGCGATCATCGTGTTGCGCCCGTTGCTGTTCAAGACGCTCGACATCGAGCGCATGAAGCGCCGCGTGCTGGTGCTCGGCAGCGGCCGCAAGGCGGCGGCGATCATCCGCCGCATGCGGCGCCGCTCCGACCGGCGCGGCTTCCGCCTGGCGGGTTTCGTACAGTTCGAGGAGCCGCCCGAAGAGATCGAGCGTCACGGCGCGCTTATCAATGTCGGCGAGCGGCTGACCGACTACGCCGCGAGTCACCAGATCGACGAAATCGTTGTCGCGCTCGACGATCGCCGCAACAACCTGTCGCTCGCCGAACTGCTGAAATGCCGGCTGCGCGGTATCGAGGTGCTCGACCTAGCGACGTTTTTCGAGCGCGAAACCGGTGCGGTTGCGCTCGATCTCGTCGACCCAAGTTGGCTGATCTTCGGCGAGGGCTTTCGCACAGGCTTTCTGCGCGCACAGGCGAAGCGGCTCCTGGACATCGCCATCGCACTCACGATGCTTATTCTGACACTGCCGCTGCTGGGACTCACGGCGGTACTGATTGTGCTTGACGACGGATGGAAAAAGCCGGTGTTGTACTCGCAGGTACGGATTGGCGAGCGCGGCATGCTGTTCAAGGTGCTCAAGTTTCGTAGTATGCGTACCGATGCCGAAAGCGCCGGCCCGCAGTGGGCATCGAAGCGTGACAGCCGCGTTACCCGCGTCGGTGCCTGGATCCGCAAGTTCCGCATTGACGAACTGCCGCAGATATTCAACGTGTTGCGCGGCGACATGAGCTTCGTGGGCCCGCGCCCGGAGCGGCCGGAGTTTGTCGCCGAGCTGGAGAAAAACCTTTTGTACTACCGCGAGCGGCACGCGGTTAAGCCCGGCATCACCGGTTGGGCGCAGTTGCGCTACCCGTACGGATCGTCGCAGAAGGACGCCCTCGAGAAGCTTAAATACGACCTGTTTTACGTCAAGAATCACAGCGTCGCCTTCGATCTGCTGATCTTGCTGCAGACCGTGGAAGTCGTGCTGTTCGGCAAGGGGGCACGCTGAGATGGCCGGCGGCGATTGGCCTTGTCGCCGCCTGTGGCTGTTTTTAGCCGCGAGAAATTGTTATGCTGGGCTCCGATCGCGCTCGTGCAGCGGCACGGGGAAAAGGGATTTTTCATCATTTATAAGGACTTATAAAATGAATCGCGCGACCATTCTCCGCTACTTCTCATGGCTTACGCTTCTCGCGTCGACCGTTTTGCTGGGCGCCTGTGCCAGCGGCCCGCCGCCGGAGGCGGCTGCATCCGCGCTCGGCCCGCCGCCGCCTTACGTCATCGGCCCCGGCGACACCCTCGAAATTTATGTCCGCGACAACCCTGATTTGACGGTGACCGTACCGGTGCGCCCGGACGGCCGCATTTCGATCCCGCTGGTGCAGGAAATGACGGCCGCGGGCAAGACGCCGCAGGAACTCGGCGACGATCTCGAACATTCGCTCAGCAAGTACATCCGCACACCAATCGTCACGGTGATCGTTACCAAATTTGTTGGTTCGTTCAGTGAGCAGGTGCGCGTAGTCGGGCAGGCGACACGTCCGCAGGCGTTGCCTTACCGCCGCGGCATGACGCTGCTCGACGTGCTGATCGAAGTCGGCGGGCTGACCAAGTTTGCCGACGGCAACGATGCCAAGGTCATCCGCGAAGTCAACGGCAGGAAAGTGACGTTTTCGGTGCATTTGCAGGATTTGCTTGACGGCAATACGGCCGACAATATCGAAATGCGGCCGGGCGACATACTGATCATTCCGCAGTCGGCATTCTGATGCCGATGTGCCGAATATCGACGAGTCATTCAACGGTACCGTAGCCGCCGGCTACATGGGCGCGGAACCAGGGACGGTTTTTTCGCATAGGCAGGGACGACCTTTATGCACGACCTATATCTTCAACTCGTAGCCCAGGCGAGAGGAGCGTGGCGCTTCCGCTGGTATGCGCTCCTCGTTGCGTGGATCGTGGCGGTCTGCGGCTGGCTGGTGGTTTACAGCCTGCCCAACGAATA
>DASSOO010000062.1:0-2593 GCA_035700455.1 Gammaproteobacteria bacterium | reverse complement strand
GCGATCGTGAACGGCCTCGGCACCCAGCTGAACGACAAGTTCACCAGCATCTCCAGCCAGCTTAAATAAGCCGGCAGAACCGACCCATCACAAAAGGCCCCGGCCCCCGGCCGGGGCCTTTTGCATGAACCGGCGCCGGCTTGCGGTTTACAAAGCGTAAAGAGGTCGCGCGCTAACCGCTGGGCAAGACTGGCCGCGTAACTTGGCTTGAAGCGCGCCCGGGATTCGCATCCATGTTGCTCGACGCAATCAAGCTTCTCCTGTTCCCGGCCCTGATGGCATTCGCCGCGTCGAGCGATCTTTTGACGATGACCATATCGAATCGCCTGTCGCTGGCGCTGGTGGCGGCCTTCTTCCTGCTCTGTATCGTGACCGGCACGGCGCCCGCCGAGATCGGCATGCATCTCGCCGCCGGCGCCCTCGTTCTGGCGGTCGCATTCGGATTTTTCACGCAAGGCTGGATCGGCGGCGGCGATGCCAAGCTGGCAGCAGCGACCGCGCTCTGGTTCGGCTTCGGCTATCTGTTCGACTACCTCATCTATGCCGCACTGTTCGGCGGTGCGCTGACGCTGCTGCTGATCCAGTTCCGCAAGCTGCCTTTGCCCGGCCCGCTGGCGCGCCAGCCGTGGATCCTGCGCTTGCACGAAAAGAACGGCGGCGTGCCTTACGGCATCGCGCTCGCGGCCGCTGCGATGCTCGTCTACGCCAAGACCGGCTGGATGCCCGCCGGCGGCGCCTAATCGCCGCAACGCACTATTAACTCGATTTAGATACCGCCGCTTAACCATACCTTGACCTTTAGCTGTTGAAATCCGGTGCAGGCGACCGCACCGGCCGCCATGTGGTTTGCGCGGCCTGATCGGCCGCTTCGTTGGTTAAGAGAGTTGAGCGTATGAAAGCTGCACGCGTCGTAGTGCTAACCGTTGCCCTCGCAGCAGGTGGGATCGCCGCCTTGTTGGCCGGGCGGCAAAAGCCGGCCGAAGTCAAGCAGGTCGACGCTCAGAAACTCGAGACCGTCGACGTTCTGGTCGCCAAAACGAACATTCCAACCGGCAACACGATTTCACCGCAGGACGTACAGTGGCAGGCTTGGCCCGCGTCCGCGTCGAGCGGCAATTTTATCCGCAAAAAGAATCGGCCCGACGCGATCGAGAAGATGACCGGCATGATCGTGCGCGCGCCGTTCGTCACGGGCGAGCCGATTCGCGAGGAAAAGCTGGTGGACGCCAAGGGCTCCGGCTACATGGCGGCGATTCTGCCATCCGGCATGCGCGCAATCTCGACGCAGATTTCGCCGGAAACCGGCGCCGGCGGCTTCATTCTGCCGAACGACCATGTCGATGTGATCCTGACGCGCCGTGAGCGCAACGCTGCCGGCACGGATGCGCAGACCAGCGAGACCATCCTGAGCAATGTGCGCGTGCTGGCGATCGACCAGACGGTACAGGAAAAGAACGGCCAGAAAGTCGTCGTCGGCAAGACAGCGACGCTCGAGCTCGCGCCGAGCCAGGCCGAGACGCTGACGCTTGCGCAGCGCATGGGCTCCTTGTCGTTGGCGCTGCGCAGCATCACCGACGCCCACAAAGAAACGCCGGTCGATACCGAGAACGGACCGCCCAGCAGCGTGAACATTATCCGGTTCGGCGTAAGCACGACCAGCACGGTGAAATGAACGAGCAAGGGGACCGAGGGGACATGGCGACAAGGACACTGATCCGCTACGCCGCGCTGGCGGCCCTGATCGCAGGCACGGCGCTTTCTCCGCCTGTGCCCGCCACCGGCGCCGACGCGAACATTCCGGTCATCAAGGTGGCGGCGAGCGAGGCGACGTCGCGCTTCATCCCGCTGGGCGTCGGCAAGTCCGTGGCGATCGACCTGCCGGCAGATATCAAGGACGTGCTGGTGGCCGATCCCAAGATCGCCAACGCCGTGATCCGCACGTCGCGCCGCGTCTACATGATCGGCGTCAAGGTCGGGCAGACGAATATCTTCTTTTTCGACGCCGACGGCCGGCAAATCGCGGGCTTCGACATCGCCGTGACGCGCGACCTCAACGGCTTGCGCGCGGCGCTCCGTCAGACGTTGCCTGATTCGGACATCCACATCGAAGGAGTCGGCGAGAGCGGCGTGATGCTTACCGGCACGGCCGCGACCCCGGGCGACTCGCAGCAGGCCTTCGAGGTCGCCTCCCGACTCCTCGGCGACACCACCAAGGTGATTAACGCCATCACAGTGCGCGGACGCGACCAGGTCATGCTGAAGGTGACGGTCGCCGAAGTCTCTCGCGACGTGATCAAGCAGCTCGGGATCGATCTTTCGGCGAATCTCAACTACGGCACGGCGGTCGTCAATTTCAACAGCACGAACACTTTCACCGCCTCTGGCGTTTCGCCCAGTTCCTCGATCTTTGGCAGTTTCGGCAACAATCCGAGCGTGGCCGCCACGATCAACGCCATGGAGCGCGCCGGCGTGATTCGCACGCTCGCCGAGCCGAACCTGACGGCGATCTCCGGTGAGACCGCGAGCTTCGTGGCCGGCGGTGAATTCCCGATTCCGTCCGGCCTGTCGTGCGACACCACCAAGTCGCCGCCGA
>DASSOO010000061.1:0-7236 GCA_035700455.1 Gammaproteobacteria bacterium | reverse complement strand
TGTCGCAGGTCGGACAGCGCGTTCGTGCCGTTCTTCCGGCCACGATAGATCACATAGCCGGTTTCCTCACCTGAAGCCGACGGACTGATCGTGAGCGTTACAGCTTCGCCGGCGGCAACTGCCACCTGCGCGGAGATCAGCGCGTTCGACTGACCCTTGGCGTTTATGCCCGCAACAGCATAGTAGTAGTTACCGGCATGCGCCGCGCCCCACTTGCTGTCCGCGCCGCCCGCGGCCGCAACCGGAGCCACCGCCGCCGGCTTGAAGTTGTTGGCCGCGGCGATACCGGCGAACCGGCCATTCTCCGCCACTTCAAATGGCGTCTGCTGCGCTTCGTCGCGGACGAACACGTCCGCCTGCGTCTTGATGTTGCCCTGCGACGTGCGCAGGCCGATCACCGGCGAACCCAGATTGACGCCACCGCCCGGCACGTCGGTCAGCGGTACGCGGAAGGCCGGGTCGAGCCCGATGTCCATATCCGCCTGCACCTTCTGCGACCAGAAGATGTCGGTCGGCTTGCCGAAGTTGCCGTAACTGGCAATCGTCGCCGCCGCATCGGCGAGCAAGTTGATGCTGTTGAGCGACTGGCCCTCGGCATCCAGCAGATGATCCGCGCTGTTCAGGCTGGCGATCTGCGCACCGATGCCGTCGAACTCGGTCGGGACGACCGCCGAATCACCCTCGAAGCAGAGGAACTCGGCATCGGTCAAGAGCTGCAAAGCGCCATTCTGTGCTTCCACCGCCTCGGATTCGGCAATCGCCGACTGCAGCGACTGCACAAACGAGACCTGGCGGAGCGTCATCAGGTACTTGACCAGGCCCACGCGCCGGTTGTAGCTGCCGGTAGCCGGGTTGATCGAGCCGGTTTCGGTGTTGGTCGAACCACCGAGATGGCCGCCGACGCCGTCCTGCTCAGTCCATTCGTCGACCGTCGCGGTCGCGTCGGACTTCGCCAGGGCATTGAACAGCTTGAAGTGCTCGTTTTCCTGGATGGTGGACAGCATCGCACGTTCCAGCGACTGCACGCGGAGCGCGGCACCGCCGGTCAGCTGCGAGACGTCGGAGCCGTAACCAGCCTCCAGCGCCTTGCGCAGTTCGGACGCCTGGTCCGAGCGCATGGCGCCCGACTTCGCGCCTTCGGGAAACAAGATTGCGGGATTCATCGCGTTCTCCTGTAGAACTTAACGGTTAATAAACGGTGTCGTTCGGGTTGCTTTCGTTGTGGGCTGGCGCGAATGTCAGCCGTTCATCACTTTTTGGATCAGGTCTTCGCGGGGTGGCTGGCCGCGGTTCAGCGCCGCCTCGATGGTCGAGAGCTCCGTGCCGGTGATCCGCTTGCCGGTGAACGCCGCGTCGGCCTTGATAAGGAACTCCTTGGGCGACAGGCCCTCCGGCTCGCCGCCCTTCTGCAGCGCGGTTTCCTTTTCGTGCACGTCGAGCGCGCTCTTGCGGCCCCGGCCGGTTTCGCCCAGCGCTTCGACCTTGCCGGTCAGCGACTTGATCAGCTTGTCCTGCTCGGCTGCTTTCGCGTTCGCCTTGGTCAGCTCGCCGCCCACGGTGTTCAGCTTGTCGATGGTCAGGCGCAGCGCCTTGGTCAGCGCCTCGTCGGTCGCGTCGGCCTTGGCCATCAGCGACTTGACCAGTTCCGTGCCGTCAATGGCTTCGGCTTCCTCGCCGTTCTCCAGCGTGACCTTGAAGCTCTTGCCCAGCTCTTCGCCTTCCTCGGCTTCGTCCTTTTTCTTGACCGGCTCGCCGTTTTCATCGACTTCCGGCTTGCCGTCGCCGTCCTCGGCGGCCGCAGCAATCGCGGCGTCGTCGTTGGGATCGTCCAGGTCATCGCCGGCATCGCTGCCGAGCGCCTTCGCGAGCGTTTCGGCTTCGCTCAGCTCATTCAATAGATCGTCGAACTTGCTCACTGCTTTCTCCTGTCTTTCAGGCCAGAGTTCAGGTCGCGCATGAATCGCTCGACCCATTTCGATGCGGTGTCGTGATCGACACCCCAGGTGTCGACGGCGAAATCACAGATCCGCTGGGAGGTCGGCTGCTGGATGTCGCCACTCGATAGGTGTCCGGAAACGGCGTCGCGAAAATCGAAGTAGTTGATCGGCGCGCCGGCGAGCGACTGCTGGCGCAAGGCCGCGCCGCCGGAGAGCGCTGCCGCGTCGGTCCCGTAGCCGGCGTCCAGCGCCTTGCTCATGTCGAGCCCGCCGACACCCCAGCACTTCGCCAGCACGCCGAACGGGATGGTGGAAACAGTCGGTACTGTCGTGTTCACCGGCGTCTTGGAAAAACCGATATTGGTCCAGCGCACCTTGGTCACGAACCGGCGCTTCTGCTGCGTTTTCGGGTCAAGATCGGTGTATGAATCCAGCACCTTGCCGCCGACCGACGGGTACCAGCGCTGCGGCGGGTCGATTTCGGTCAGCGATTGCCAGAAGTTGTTCGCTTTCTCAGCGGCCGGGCCGGCGCCGGTGAAGATTTCGCCCTTGACGAACGTGCGCGGGCCGTCGACGCGCACGTCCAGCGGCCGTCCGATTTCGTAAAGCTCGTAGTTCGGGATTCCAACCTGCGCGCCGATCTGGGTCACGTGGTCGATGTCGAGGTTGCCGTAGCGCAGGTAGAACTCGGCGGACTCGGCGAGCGCCTTCGCCAGCACGATTTCGCCCTGCTGGTCGATCGCCTCGTTGGAGGCTTCGATATAGATGCAGCGCTGCCCGCCCTCGACGGCCGGAGTCGCCTTAAGCAGCTGCGAAATGCTGATAAACGCCGCGTCGTTCTGCGTCTGCGCCAGTGCCTGCACTTATCGCTCCAAAAAAAACCGCCGGCAGGATTACCCTGCGCGGCGGTCTATAAATTCCCTTCCGGGAGACCCTTGAACGGTTACACCGAACGATTTCAGCCTATTGTCACGACCTGAACCCCCGTCAACGGTTGCGGAAAAATAAAACGACGCTGGAGTGCATTTTCTGCATCATTTCGGGCGACACCGGCACGTCGCCCTTACATTTCGGGCACACGGCTACCAGCCTGTCGGCCTTCAGCACAATGCCCCGCGTGCGCAGCAACGTCTCGCCCTTGCTGTTGCGCTGCTTGAGGTTCGCTTCGCAATGCGGGCAATTCATGCGCCTATATGGCCCCGGGCGCGAGCGATGACCAGTTCGAGCCGGCCGCGCTCGTGCGTCAGTGCCTGATAAGCCGCTTCCGCCTGTTCATCCAGATGGACGCGCGGCTTGAGTTTCGCGAGCTTGTCATCGACCGCCGCCATGCGCTCGATCGCGGCGGCGAGAATCTTGCTTTCCACCGCTGCCGTCTTCTGGTGCTCGCCCGCCAGTTCCGCCGCCTGCTGGCGCATTGAATTGAGTTGCTGTTCTGCCATGGTTCGCTCCTAAAACAGATTCGCTTGTTCGCGCTTCGCCCGGACACGATTCAGGTACCCGGACAGGCCAGTGTCATCCAGTCCCTCGAGCGGCGAGGTCATGATGTCTCGCAGGTCGTATTTCTCGGCCAGCCGCCGCCGGGCGCGGCGCTCCGCCGGGTGGTCGCCGACCAGATCAATCAGGTCGATGTCGTTTTCCTGCCCGAGACGATTGATGCGGCCGATCCGCTGCGCGTGCGTCTTGGCCGTATCCGGCGTGTCGTACTGCGCCAGCCAGCTGCCGCGCTGGGCATTGAGGCCGACGGCCGCGGCGTCGGAGCACACGAGAATGTCCGCCTCGGCCTCGCCCTTCTCCGGCCGGACGGCAAGTTTTTTGCGGTCTTTTTCGGTCGGTGAGTCGCCGCCGGTAATAGAAATGACCCGGTGACCCTCCTTCTGGAGCGCGTCGGCAACGTGGCGCACTGCGTCCCGGCTCCGAGCGAAAACGACGCCCGGCCGGCCGCGGTACTCCCGCGCAATATCCACCAGCTTCGCGGTCTTGGCGTTGTCCGCACCGCCGTTCAGCGCGCGGTCTACCGCCGACTGCTTCAGCAGGCCGATATGCGGCTGCAGATGCTTGGCGATTTCTTCGTGCCTTGCCGGATCGACGTTTTCAAATCGCTTCGGCGACAGCGTCTTGATCGCCTCGACGTCCACCTGCCCGCGCATCCGGGCGAGGCGCGCGTTCGCCGCTGCTTCGTCGGCAGCGCGCACCGCCGCGCGCTGGGCGTCGCTCAGCGGTACCGTTTCCTCGCGCTTGTTGGCCTGCACGCCCGGGTCGATCCGGCCGGGATAGAAGTAACGCGCCATTTCGTGGCGCAAAGCCTCACGGCTCGCGCCGGTGTTCACGCCGTACTTGCGCATGAACGCCCCACGGTCCGGATACCGCTCGGGGTCCATCTTGCGCAGCACGTCATAGGCTTCCGACGCATCGTTTTTGGTCGGATCGGCCGTCGCGTTGACGTAATAAGGGGTATTGGCCGACAGCGCATCGATCACGTTGGAGAGCGCCGAATTAGCCTTGCCGGCGCGATTCAGCAGGTCGTGGCCCTCATCGACGTTGAGGTAGTCGTAGCTGATGCCGGCCTTGTCCATGACGCTGCGCATCCAGTCCTTGCGCTCAGCCGGCGTCATCGCATCCAGCTTGGCCCGCATTTCGGTATTCGTGATGTCCGCCTGGTCGGCGCCCAGATGGATCATGTCGTCTCGAAACGCCTGGTGCGTGACCACCGCGAAATGAGTTTCCGGATCCTTGTAGCTCGCGATGCGCTCTTCCCGGCTCGCGCCCGGGTCGATCGCCCATTTGTACTTGCCGGGTTCGAGGTACCTCAGCGCTTCGCCGGAAAACTGGCCCTGCACGATGCCCGGCACCAGAAACAGGCCGCGCTTGGCCTTGCCCCGTTCGTGCAGGTGCGTGAATCCCGCCAGGCCAATGACCGTCTTGCCGGAGCCCACGCCCTGCGCCAGCGCGAGACGCTTATTGTGCTCGATGAGCTTCACTGCGCGCTGCTGGTTGATGAACCGGCCGTTCATCGACGCCTGCCAGAGGCGCGTCGGCCGGTCGGGCTTAAAATTCTGCCCGACGATCGGCATCATGCCGCCGATTTGGCGCTCGACCGCATGACCCAATGTGTAGCGCTCATCCGGCTCGATGGCCTTCTCCGCCGCCTCTTCCGGCATGGACGCGAAAAAGCCCATCTGCGACTGTTGCGCCGCCTCCATCGCCTCCCGGGTGCGCTCGATACGGTCGGACACCGCGCCCGACGCATAACGGCCGGCGACGCGCTCGCGCAGCGAATCGACCATCTGGCGATGCTGTTCGAGGCGCTTTTCGCGCGCGGCCGGATCCACCGCATCCAGATGGTTCAGGTTGCCGCGCACCACCGTGCGGCCGAGCTTGAGCGCGCCGTCCGGGTTCAACGTGTTGTAGTGCTGGTGAAACTCCTGCAACACCTTGGAGCGCACCACGTCCTGCATCGCCGCATAGGCATGCTTCGGCCCGCCCATAACTTTGGCGTACTTGGGCCAGGTCAGTTCGCTCTTGCCGATCTGCTCGGCCAGCTCGTCGCGCTGCTGCTTCCATTCCGTCCACGCCGGATTGGTGCCGACGCCGAACATGTCCTCGACTTCCCGCTCCGGTTCGGCGTCCTTCAGTTCATGCAGTTTCGCGCGCATTGACTCCGTTTCATGGTCAGAACGAGCAACATCGCGCGCGAAAACATCGCGCAGCGCGCGCTGGTCGCGGTGATCCAGCTCGCCCACCGGCTTGAACGCCGCAATACCGCTTGGCTCCGCCGCCAGCGCCCGGTGCAGCGCGTCCACCGCGTTCTGGTCGACGTCGATCTTCTGGCGGTGCAGCGGCGTGCGCGTATTGCCGTAGCGGCCGTCGACGAACGTATCGGCCAGCTTCTCGAACGCCTTTTGGTGGCTTTCGGCGCGGATCATGTTGCCGTCGGCGCCTTTCAGCGGCGCAATGGCATCCAGCGCCTTGAAATAATCCGCCCGCCGGTCGCCGACCTGCTCGACAATGTCGTGCGACAGCAGATCGGCCAGTATCGCCGCCGGCGGATCGCCGTCGGCCGTGCGCCCGCCGATGTAATCCTTGATGCTCTGCGCCAGATCGTCGCCAGCCTCGAACGGCTCAGCCAGGCGCGGCACGCTGCCCGCCGGCGTATCCATCGCCAGGTCCGGCCGGTTGGCGATGCCGCCCGGCAACCAGTCATCCTCATCGGCGCGGCCATTGATGATGTCCAGCGCGCCGCGCACCTGCTCCAGGTCCGCCCGGTTCACCGGCTTCGCGAGCTTGTCCATGCCGGCACCGTACACAGTGAGGAACGTATTTGCGCCGGCCCGGGCGATCTGGTAGTCGCCGCGGTCCAGGCCGATGGCCCGCGCCCG
This sequence comes from Gammaproteobacteria bacterium, assembly GCA_035700455.1. Taxonomy (GTDB): domain Bacteria; phylum Pseudomonadota; class Gammaproteobacteria; order Natronospirales; family DASSBR01; genus DASSBR01. Next base: position 923 of record DASSOO010000061.1, on the reverse strand, counting down.
GCGAATCGCATCGTCGACGGAGACATTGCCCAGCGCGGCCTGCACTTCATCTTTGTGCTGGCCCAACGCCATCACCAGCGCCGCGTTCGATTCCATTTCGCCCAGCGCGGTGCCGATAATCGCCTGCGCCTTTTCAATCGCGTCGCGGCGCCGCGCATTCAACTCCTGCGCTTCCGCAAGATCGTGGCCGTCGCTCGCGGCATCAATCTCGACGCTCTTGGCGACGTCTGTCCATTCCTTGGCCGCGTCCAAAGCGGTCTTCGAGCGCTGCATCACCTCATCGGCATGGAAGGCCTCGAGCGCTTCGCGGGCCTGCGCCAGCTCTTCGTCAGTCAGATCATTGCGCAGCCGCCGCGCCAGTACCTGCGCGGCGCCGGCGATGCCCAGCACGTCGACCACGTCGCGATCGACCAGCGCCGCGCCAGCGGTCGCCAGCGACAGCGAATTGACCGAGTTGTACGCGCCGACGCCGATATGCCGACCCAGCGTCGCCTCGTAATCCGCGCCGCCGACGTCGCCGACTTCGGAGAGAAATGCGCGCGTCTTGAGCGTGCGCAGGTCGTTTTCGATGTCGCGCTGAACCTTCTCGTCCATGTCCTCGGCGCCGGTGACTTCCAGCACATACGCCTTCGGCTCGACGCCCTCGTCCTTGTCGATGTTGCGATTGGCTTTCTGCGCCTCTTTCTGAACTTTCTGCAACGCTTTCTGCGCCTTCAGTAGTTCGACCGCACGTTTGGCTTCTACCGCTTTATCGGTCTCCAGTTCCGGCGCGCGGAAATCTTTCAATTCGTCCTTGATGCGCTCAGCATCGACCCGCCGCGCCTCGCGCCGCTGGCGCTGCTCATCGTCCTGCTCGCCTTCGACCGCCGCCTTTTCCCGCGCCAGCTCGGCGTCGGTCAGCCCGCGCGCCTCCGCCCGCTTGC
>DASSOO010000060.1:0-2454 GCA_035700455.1 Gammaproteobacteria bacterium | reverse complement strand
GTGGTGCCGGTGCTGCTCGAGCTGCCCCGCGTTATCATGAGTCGTGCCTGGCAAACGCTGGAAATCGGCACCGCGGATGTGCTCGTGGCACGCCACTTGTCGATTCCGGTGAACGCGCCGGTGGCGGAGGTGCGCCGCGTGTGCCAGGACCCGCACGGCACGGTGATCTATCTCGGCGAAGTGACGTATCGTGGCGACTACATCCATCTCGAAATGGACCTGAAGCCGTGATGCGCGTGTCGCGCCTTCCCGCTGCGCGAGGCAGGCCGTGAACGGACCGCTGCAGATCCGGTCGCTGCGCGCGCTCGTCTGGCGCTATCCGCTGAAGACGCCGATCGTCACGTCCTTCGGCACGATGCGCGATCGGCCGATGGTGCTGGTGCGCGTCGAAGACGCGCATGGCATCGCCGGCTGGGGCGAGATCTGGTGCAACTTTCCCGCCGTCGGCGCCGAGCATCGTGCGCGCCTGGTCCAGGGCGTGCTCGCGCCGCTCGCGACGAGCCGCCCGTTCGACGATCCGCCGGCGGCCTTCGATTTCCTCACGTCGGCCACCGCCGTGCTCGCGCTGCAATCGGGCGAGCCGGGGCCGTTCGCGCACGCGATTGCCGGCGTCGATCTCGCGCTGTGGGACCTGCAGGCGCGCCGTGCGCAGCAGCCGCTGTGGCGCCTGCTCGGCGGCGCAACGCCGCGCGTGCGCGTGTATGCAAGCGGCCTCAATCCCGACCGGCCGGCCGAACTCGCGGCGACGCGGCGCAACGAGGGCTTTCGCGCGTTCAAGCTCAAGCTGGGATTTGGCAAGGATCGCGATGTCGCGAACGTCGCCGCGGTGCGCGCAGCGCTCGGCGACGACGTGGACTTGCTGGTCGACGCCAACCAGGCGTGGTCGCTCGACGACGCGACCGAAATGGCCGCCGCGCTCGAGCCGTTCTACATCGGCTGGCTCGAGGAGCCGCTGCGCGCCGATCGGCCGTGGACCGAATGGCAGGCGCTGCGCGAGCGAACGAGCATTCCGCTCGCCGCCGGCGAAAACATCGCCGGCGACGCCGCGTTCGACGCGGCGCTTGCCGCCGACGCGTTGAAGGTGGTGCAGCCGGACATCGCGAAATGGGGTGGCTTCAGCAAGGTCGTTCCACTCGCGCGGCGCATCGTCGCGAGCGGCGCGCGGTTCTGCCCGCACTGGCTCGGCGGTGGCATCGGCCTGCTTGCGTCGGCGCACGCGCTTGCGGCGGTCGGTGGCGGCGGCATGCTGGAGGTCGACGCCAACGTAAATCCGCTGCGCTCCGCGACCTGCGGGCCGCTCGCCGGCGTGAGCGACGGCAGCGCGGTGCTGAACAACCGGCCGGGCCTGGGCATCGAACCCGATCTGGGGCAATTGCACGCATACGCCGTCGCGCTCTAGCCGCATTCCGGGGCTCACCCAAGCCGCCGTGCCAGCGGCATTGCGAATATTCGCCTCGCACCCGCACGGCGGGCAGCTTCCGATTTCCGGCAAAATCTCCTGTTTCACGAATAAGAGCGCGCCATGGCACAACCGGGCTACCTGCGGCATCCGGCGATTCGGGACGACACCATCGTTTTCATTTGCGACGACGACTTGTGGCGCGTCGATGCGCAGGGCGGCATCGCGCGCCGCCTGACGGCGGGCCTGGGCGAGCCGTCGACGCCGGCGCTTTCGCCTGACGGCAAGTGGATCGCGTTCGTCGGCCGCGACGAGCAGCATCCGGAGGTTTACCTGATGTCGGCGACGGGCGGGCTGGCGCGCCGCATGACGTGGCTCGGTCCCGACGTGATGGTGCGCGGCTTCACGCCCGACGGACGCATGCTGTTCGTCACGACTTACGGCCAGCCGTTCTTTCGCAACTACCGCGCGTTCACGTTGCCGATCGAAGGGGGAATGCCCGAGCTTTTGCCGCTCGGCCAGGTCAACCACCTGGCGTTCGGTCCCGGCAATGCGAAGGTCATCGGCCGCAACACCGCGGACCCCGCGCGCTGGAAGCGCTATCGCGGCGGCACGGCCGGGCACCTGTGGATCGACGTCGAAGGCAGCGGCCAGTTTCGCCGAATGACCGAGCTTGCCGGCAACATCACGAGCCCGATGTGGATCGGCGAGCGCATCTACTATCTGTCCGATGCCGAAGGCGTCGGCAATCTCTACTCGTGCCGCCCCGACGGCTCGGATCAGCGCCGGCACACCGACCACGACGATTTCTACGCGCGCCATGCGCAAACCGACGGCCGCCGCGTCGTGTATCAATGCGGCGCCGAGGTCTGGCTGTATGACCCGCAGCGCGATGCGACGGCACACGTCGCGATCGACGTTCCATCGCACCGCACGCAGGCCGCGCGCAAGTTCGTCGACCCGGCCGACAACCTCGCCGGCTTCGACGTGCATCCGGCCGGCCACAGCATCGCGCTCGAAGCGCGCGGCAAGCTCATGACGTTCGCGCTATGGGA
>DASSOO010000059.1:0-2468 GCA_035700455.1 Gammaproteobacteria bacterium | reverse complement strand
CAATAGAAACCGGCAATGACGCCGTCGTCGTCCCGGAGCGGTGTCCACGAGAACGTGAACCAGCTCAGCGGCCGGCCGGGCCGGCCGGCAAGCGCGACTGGCCGGTCGACGTGATGCTGGCCGGCACCGGCAAGTGTCGCTTCGACCATCGGCCGGTATTCATCCCAGATTTCCGCAAATAATTGCGCAAACGGCAGACCCAGTCCCGGATGCTTGCCGCCGAGGATCGATATGTAGCCATCGTTATAGAGCGAGACCAGGTCCGGTCCCCAGGCGATATAAACTGCCTGCACCGCGCCGAGCATCAGATCGACGGCGGTACGCAGGCTATGCGGCCAGGTTCCAATCGGACCGAGCGCTGTTTGCGACCAGTCGTAGGCATGGATGCGCGCGGCCATTTCGCTGCCGCCGGCAAACAGCGGCGGTCTCGCGGCGCGGGTTTCGGAGGAGTTTCCGGCAGGCAGGGGTGAATTCATACGCCATTCCGTAGCGGAGCGCCCGCGCCAGTATAGGCGCGACAGGGATGAACGGCAAAGAAAAACCCGCCGGCGGGCCGCGGAAACCATGTTTTCCGAAGCTGCGGTCCGACCCTTGGCTGAATAAACGATAGGCGGGTGTTTTGGCTGGAGCCGGAAAGCGGCCGCGTCAGCGCGCCTTCAGCAGCACGTAAAGCGCGCCGGTGCCTCCGTCGGCCGGACGGGCGGATGAAAACGCCAGCACATCGGCCCGCCGCCGCAGCCATGCCGCAAGGTGCTGCTTGATGACCGGCCCGCGGCTGCCGGAGCCCAAGCCCTTGCCGTGGATGATTCTGACGCAGCGGATGTCGCGAGCGGCGCACTCGGCGAGAAAATCGGTGACGACGACGCGGGCCGCGTTGACGGTGAGGCCATGCAGGTCGCATTCGCCGCCGACGGCGAACTGGCCACGGCGCAGGCGCTTGAGGACGCGCTGATCGATCCCCGGCTGCGCGAAAAACAGCTCGTCGCCGGCGCCGAGCTCGGCGGTGTCGGCAATGCTTGCGAGGCTCTCTTCGAGCACCTGCAATTCCTCCGCACGACGAAAGCGGGCGCGCGGCGGCGGGCGCTTTTTGACCGGCGTCACCTTGTCTGCATGTATGCGCCGCACCTCGCCGATCTGCTCGCGGAACAGAGCTGCGTCTTCGGGCGAAATTTTCCAGCGCCTGGGCATGCCGGTATTTTACAGATGAAGCGTGTCGGGGCGCGGTCGCTGGCGCGTTCCTCCGATCCGGCGAAAGCGCACTCGCGGAAGAAGCCGCGCCAATCATTTATAGTAATGGGCGATGAAAATCCTTCTCTCAAACGACGACGGCTGCCATGCCGACGGTCTGGCGTGCCTGCGCGACGTGCTTGCCGACCTGGGGGCCGTCACGATTGTCGCACCGGACCGCGACCGCAGCGGTGCCAGCAACTCGCTGACGCTCGACCGGCCGCTGCGCGCGCATACGCACGGCGATCATTTTTACTGCGTCGACGGCACGCCTACCGATTGTGTGCATCTCGCGATCACCGGGCTCATGGAAGAGGAGCCCGATATCGTCGTCTCCGGCATCAATGCCGGGCCGAATCTGGGGGACGACGTGCTGTATTCCGGCACGGTTGCCGCGGCGATGGAAGGCCGTTTCCTCGGGTTGCCGGCCATCGCGGTATCGATAGCATCGGATCATCCGCAACATTACGCCACTGCCGCCAACGTCGTGCGCCGGCTGGTGACGATGCTCGCGCGCGGAAATCTGTCGCCTGATACAATTTTGAACGTTAACGTGCCCGACTGCGCCGAAGCGGACCTGGCCGGGATCGTCGCGACACGGCTCGGCTATCGGCATCGCGCCGGACCGGTGGTGCGCGCGGCCGATCCGCGCGGCCGGCCGATCTACTGGCTGGGTGCGGTTGGCGCGGCACAGGATGAGGGCCCGGGCACCGATTTCGCTGCGCTGCGCGCCGGCTTTGCGTCGGTGACACCGCTGAAGGTCGATCTCACACGACACGATATGCTCGCGCCGCTCGATAAGTGGTTGCGGGAAATTACAAGCCGCGATAAACCGGCTGTCGTCGGCGAATAGGGGACAACAAATCGGCATGATGGCGAGCGACGGCATCGGCATGACTTCGGCGCGCACCCGCGAGCGGCTGATCGAGCGGCTGCGGGCGAAAGGCATCGACGACGTCCCGGTGCTGAACGCGATCCGCGAAACGCCGCGCCACCTGTTCGTCGACGAGGCGCTCGCGAGCCGCGCCTACGAAGACACCGCGCTGCCGATCGGGCACAGCCAGACAATCTCCCAGCCTTACATCGTCGCGCGCATGACGGCGGCACTTCTCGCGGGTGGAACGCCGCAAAAGGTACTCGAAGTCGGCACCGGTTCCGGCTATCAGACGATGGTGCTCGCGAAGCTCGTGCCCGCGGTTTACAGCGTGGAGCGTATCGCGCCGCTGCTCGAGCGCGCGCGG
>DASSOO010000058.1:0-2047 GCA_035700455.1 Gammaproteobacteria bacterium | reverse complement strand
TCAAGACAGCGTGTCTACCAATTCCACCACATCGGCTGACGACCGGCGCCCGCCGGTACGATTGAAAAATCCGGACAATTTTACGCTATTAACGCGTCTTTAAAAAGCGCGCGAAATTTCCGTTTTCAGCGCGGCGGCTTTCCGGATGGTTTGCCGGACGTCGCCGGCGGTTTCTGTGACGCCGGCTGTGGCGTGGCCAGCGATGTCGGCGCCGGATTCGCGGGCACCGCCTTGTTTGCCGGCCCTTCCCGCCCTGTCGCCGCGCCCGGCTGGTGCTCCGCGCCCTCGGTCGCGTTGCCGGCGGCGCGTTCCACCACGCTCGTCTGCACCGGCTGCTGATGCGAGAGCCAGGCCATCGCGGTGCTGTTGGCCATGAACACGAATGCCAGGACCGCAGTTGTCCGGCTCAGGAACGAAGCCGATCCGCGCGCGCCGAATACCGTGCCCGAGGCGCCGCTGCCGAAGGCCGCGCCCGCGTCGGCGCCTTTACCCTGCTGCAGCAGGATCAGCAACGTCAATGCGATCGAAACGACAACTTCGACAATAATAAGTAAGGTATAAAGCATTGCTGTCAGATCCGGCCGCGTATTCAGCCGGCGGCCCGGCAAATGTTGAAAAATTCGTCGGCGTCGAGAGATGCTCCGCCGACGAGAAACCCGTCGATATCCGGCTGGGCGAATAGATCGGCTGCATTCGCGCTTTTGACGCTACCGCCGTAAAGCACCCGCACGGAACCCGCGAGTTTACCATCTTTCGCTGTCAGTATGTTGCGCACATGCGCATGTACCGCCTGTGCCTCGCCCGGCCCGGCCGCATGCCCTGTACCGATTGCCCACACCGGCTCGTACGCGATCACCATTGCAGGATCTGGCTTTGCCGCCGCGAAGACCGCCTGCAACTGGGTGTCGATGACCTGCTCGGTCTGGCCCGCCTCGCGCTCAGCAAGCGTTTCGCCTATGCACAGAATCGGCACGAGCCCGGCGGCACGTACCGCGCAGAACTTGCGGGCGACTTGCGCGTCGCTCTCGCCGTAACGGTGGCGCCGCTCCGAGTGACCGACGATCACGTAGCGGCAACCGACATCCGCGAGCATCGCCGCCGCCACCTCGCCCGTATAGGCGCCTTCGCCTGTTTCGACCGAGACATCCTGTGCGCCCAGGGAGACCGCACCGCCGGCAAATGCGGCCGCCGCGGCATCGAGGTAAACGAACGGCGGGCAGATCGCGACTTCCGCCGCAACGCCGCCCGCCAGCAATTCATTGAGCCGCGCCGCGAACGACCGCACTGCCGCACGCGAGCCATGCATCTTCCAGTTTCCGGCCACCAGCGGTCGGCGCATTGAACGAGTCCCCGAATCAGAAAACGCGCGCAAGCCTATCGGGGCGGGGGGGAGAAATCAATACAGGAGTTCCTAGGACTAAGTTCCTAGGACTAAGCAAAAGAGAAAGAGGCCATGCTCATGCCTTTCCGGACTTAGTCCTAGGCACTCAGTCCCAGGCACTCAACTGCGCCACCGCCGCCTGAACGCCAACCCGCCCACCAGCAGCCACCACAGGCCCAGCGCGCCCCCGCCACCTAAGCGGGGGATCGGTGGCATTGCATCGGGTGGCGTTGCATCGGGCGGCGCCGATACGGCCAGCACCGTGATGGTCACAGTTGCGGCGTTGGAGTTGGCGGCGCCGTCGTTGGCGGCAAAGGTAAAACTGTCGTTGCCGGTAAAGTCGGCGGCAGGCGTGTAGGTAAACGCGCCGGTGTTGGCGTCGGTAATTTTGGCGGTACCGTGCGCTGGCGCCGTGCCGAGAGCAAACTTAAGCGCGTCGCCGTTCGCATCGCTTGCCGGCAGAGTGCCGTTGACCGCTTCATTCTCGTGAGCCGTGAGCGCGACGTCGGTCGCCACCGGCGCGGCGTTGGTTACCGTGACGGTGATCGTCGCGGTGTTGGAATCGAGCGCGCCGTCGTTGACCTTGAACGTGAAGCTCGCCGCGCCGAGGTAGCCGCTGTCGGCCTGGTAGCTGTACGCGCCGGTCGCGGCGTCGGTGATCGTCGC
>DASSOO010000057.1:0-7400 GCA_035700455.1 Gammaproteobacteria bacterium | reverse complement strand
CTTTTTCTTGTCATTCCTGCGCGACCACCACGGACGGCGGAAGCGCAGAAATGGCAGGAGCATTTTACGGCCAAGCGGACTCCATCTTCTCTTCGCCGGCCGAGGACGGCCGGTCTCTTCTCCCGCGCGACCGCCATGGATGGCGGAAGTGCCGAAATGGCAGGAGCATTTTTCGGCCCTGTCGAGCGAGCCGAAGCGCGTAGTGCAAAAACGGGAGCAAGGGCGAGCTGTCTGAGGTCCAGGGACGGACCGAGTTCTCGCCCGGCCCGTTTTTGTGCTGCGCGATTCGGGGAGCCTCAGCACAGGGATGTGCTGAGGCCGAGCGAATCTGGCGCAATGGTTTTGGTGACTTTTGCCGAAACAAAAGTCACCCGGCCGCCGGCCGGGACCGGCACCCAATCAGCCCGCGCGCCAGGGTGATCCGGAAATGGATTTCCGCCGCCGCAAGCGGGCCACACAACAAAGACCTAATTCAATGCAGCGCCCGCCGCACCCAATGCCCATCAATGCGGCGCAACTCGTAGGTCGGCCAGTATTCGGGATCGAGCCGCATTGCTACCAGGCTCGGGCGGCCGTTGGGGTCGATCGTCCGCAGGCGGATCGGCTCGCCCTTGGCGATGCCATTCGCGGCGGCGAGGAAGGCGTCGAGATTCGGGGTCGGTTTGCCGTTGACGGCGACGATGCGATCGCCCGGCGTGAGGCCGTAGCGGCTTGCGGGCGAACCGTAATTGAAATACGCGACCCAGACGCCGCTGCGCGGCTGGTGGCGCTGCGCGGCAAGCGCCGCAGGCGGGCGCTGCAGGATCGTCCCGCCCCAGATTACAACGCGATTCAGCGCGCCGCTGCCGAGTCGTGCGGTCGCCAGCTTGACGTGGATAACCTTTCGGTCGCGGAGCACCGTGAGGGCGGCCGTGTCGCGCTGCGATAACGCCGCAAGCTGTTCAAAGTCGTGCACCGGCTGGCCGTCGATCGCAAGCAGCAGGTCGCCGTTGCGCAACTTGCCGTCGGCCGGGCCGCCGGCGGTGACGCGGGTGATGCTCAATACCTGGCGCGGGCGGTCGTCAGTCTCGAAACGGCTGGCCCAGTCTGCCGGCAGGCCGCGGTCGCGCGCGTCGGCGAGCGGCAGCGGCCAGAACTCGGTTTCCAGCGAGCGCACCGTCGGGTGTTCCGATTTTTCGACGCGCGCGATCGTTGCGCGCACCACCCACAGCGGCACGCCGAGCGTCGTCTGCTGCACGTCGCGGCCGCTCTGATACGCAAAACTCGACCACAGCGCGATAACGTGTCCGGCTTTGTCCGCAAGGACGCCCTCGATCATGCCGGGAGCGTTGACGACGCGGATCGTGTCGAGGTTGCGGTCGCGGAAGCGCAGCGTCACCGACAGCGGCAGCTGCAGCGGCTCGACGTTGGCGACCGCGGTCGCCTGGCTGATCAGCGTCTGGTTGTCGTTAAAACCGACGACCCAGACCGGATCGCCGGCGTGCAGATTTCCGTTGCCGAAGTGCGCGGCGGCGACCGGCGTCTTGCCGAGCAGTGCCGGGTCGTAGTGCAGCACCGCGAGGTTGTGCAGTGGGTCGATGTAACTCACCACCGCCGGAATGGTAACGGAACCGGCGAATGTCAGCCGCAGCATTCCCATGCTGACCGGTACCGTGTTGCGGTCGACAATCACCAGACCCTTCTGGGCATCGATGACGAGCCCGGTGCCGACGTAGTGCGTTTGTTGTACGCCCTCGATGCGGTACGGCATGTCGAACTGGATATAGACGAGGGAGCGCGCCAGCGCGCGCTTGCGCGTATCGCGGTAATCGGGATAGCTGACGGTCACCGGCTTGAGCGCCTTCGCCGGGCGTGGCGGCGGCAGCACAGTGCAAGGCCATTGGCCGCTCCGGGAATCGCTGTGGCAGCGCTCGGCCGGAAACCAGTGGCCGTCGAGCGTGATCTGCGCGCTCTGTGGTTCGTTGGGGTTCTCGGGATCGTAATAACGCACGCTCACCTGTGCGCCGTGCGCCAATGTCTCAAGGCGCTTCTGGAATTCATCGAGTGTCGCGACAGGCGTACCGTCGAGGCGCGTGATGACTGCTCCGCGTGCGATGCCGGCGGTACTGAAGACGAAGCCGGGATCGGCGACGAATACGCCGCGTATCGGCTTGTTGAGGTTACGCGCCATTTCGTAGGACAGGTTGTTCAGCACCGCGCCGCCGAATTCGAGATAGCTTGTCGGCGTAATCGCATGCAGGTCGGAGACGCGCACGCGTACGGAAAGCGGCTTGCCGCCCCGTTCGACGTCGAGCTTGAGCGTTCGGCCGACGCTGCCGTCGAGCAGGCTCGACAGCGTGTTGAAATTCACGATCAGCTTGCCGCCTGCACGCACGAGAATGTCGCCGGGGCGCAATTTGCCGGCTGCCGGACCGCCGGGAATCACATCGTTGACCACCAGCAGGCCGCTCGCTGACGGCGCTTCGCGGCGCACTGCACGCGCGGTCGCCGGATCCAGCCCGAGCAGTTCGAGGTCGTTGTAGTTTTCGTGGAGGAACACGGTTTCGAGTGTTCCACGCGGTACCCGTTCGCCCGCCTGAATGCGCTCGAGCGCCGGCACGATGCGGTCGAGCGGCAGAAAATAGCTGGACGACGTATTGGTTTCGCCGCCGGCGTTCATCGCGATCACGCGGCCGTCGCTGTCGATCACAGGCGAGCCGGACGAGCCGCCCGAGGTGCCGGAATCGGCCTGGAAATAGAACGTGTTGAAATCGTTGTAGCCGGAAGAGCCGTAATAGGGCGCGTTGCGGTCGATGCGGGCGAGCGTCCCGGCGAGAATCGATAACTGCTCGCCCGCGTCGTTGCCGATAATGCGGATTTCGCGGCCGATCCTCGCTTCGGCCGGCGCCAGTTCCAGCGCGTGCGGATGAATATATTTGAGCTTGGACGGGTCGTAATGGAAGAAACCGAAGTCGTGTACCGGATCGCGGTACAGCGGCGTCAGTTCGACTTCCTCGTGATCCTGGAAAACGGCACTCGCGACCACCGGCCCCGGCTGCACGACGTGGCGGTTGGTCAGGATGATGCCGCGCTTGGCGTCGACGACGAAGCCGGTCGCCTCGCCGCTGAAATTCCACTCCGTGTCGAACGCGCGCGGCGCATCGACCTCTATGCTGACAATCGCCGGCTCCGCCTGCTGAATCACCGATGCCCAGTCGGCTTTCGAGGCGGCTTGGGCCGCAGCCGGCAGCGACCAGCACAGCGCCAGCACGATCAGCGGAAAGAACAGCGTCCTTCCGTCATTTCCGCGAATGCGCGAATCCGTTCTGACGTAACCTGCCCGGGGCTTGGCCCACAAGGCGATATCGCGACACCAAGGATACCGGAGCAGTCTCCGGCCGGAATGGAAAGCCATGGCGAAGATATCAGCCATCAAGCCTCACGAAAAATCGTAGTCGAAGGCTTCGACAAACCTGGCGGCGAATTGATCCCGCGTAAATTGATGATTCTGCGTGCCGGTGTGTGCAACCTTGATCGAGCCGAGCAGGGCGGCGATGCGCCCGGTGGTTTCCCAGTCCATGTCGTTGAGCAGGCCGTAGAGCAGGCCGGCGCGATAGGCGTCGCCACAGCCGGTCGGATCGCGCACTGCGTCGGGCTCGACAGCGGCGATTTCGATTTTCTTGCCGTCGGCGTAAATCGTCGAACCCTCGCCGCCGTGGGTGACGATCAGCGCGGCGACGCGCTCGGCGAGCTTGTCGAGCGACAGGCCGGTTTTCTTTTGCATCAGTTCGGCTTCGTAGGCATTCAGCGTCAGCCACTCCGACTGGTCGATGAAAGCCAGCAGTTCCTTGCCGTCGAACATCGGCATGCCCTGGCCCGGATCGAACATGAACGGGATGCCGGCGGCGGAAAATTCGCGTGCGTGCTGCAGCATGCCGTCGCGGCCGTCGGGTGAAATCGTACCGATGCGGACGCCAGCGTCACGCGGCACATGGTTGCGGTGCGACTCGTTCATTGCGCCCGGATGAAACGCCGTGATCTGATTGTCGTCGATGTCGGTGGTGATGTAGGCCTGCGCGGTGTAATGCGTCTCGAGCTTTGTCACGAAGTCGCGCGCGACCAGGTTGCGGTCCATCCACTCCTGGTAGGTACCGAAGTCGAGGCCGACGGTCGCCATGGGTGCGCCTTTTGCACCGAGCAGCGCGAGGCTGTAGGCGATATTGCCGGCGCAGCCGCCGAAGTCGCGGCGCATTTCAGGCACAAGAAACGACACATTCAGCAGATGTACCTTGTCCGGCAAAATGTGTTCTTTGAACCGCCCCGGAAACACCATGATGGTGTCGTAGGCGACTGAGCCGCAGATGAGCACGTCCATTTACGGGTTCCCTTAGAAGAAAAAAACGATGAGCCAGACGGCGACGAGGTTCGCGAGCGAACAGAAGACAGCCGCGGACGCGAAATCTTTGGCAAGGCCGGAAAGCTGGTGATGCTCGTAGCTGATGCGATCGATCGTCTTTTCGATACCGGAGTTCAGGAGCTCGGTGATCAGCACGAGAAACAGGCTGCCGACAAGCAATGCGCGCTCGACGTTGGTTCTGCCGAACCACAGCGCGACCGGCGTCAGCACCACGAACAGCAGCACGTCCAGGCGGAACGCCATCTCGCCCGCGAATGCCGCGCGAAAGCCCTTGAGCGAATGCCGCGTCGCGCGAACAAGCTGCGTAAAAGGATCGCGGGATTTGTAGGGCGAAGCTTCGTTCACTACGCGCTGCGCTTCCAGACGAGGTCGAGTTGCTTGGCCGCGCGCACGTCGTCGAGACGCCGCACCGGCGTCGTGTACGGCGCACCGTGCACCTTGTCCGCATCGGTTTCGGCTTCGCGCTGAATTGCGCTCATCGCATCGACGAAGCTGTCGAGCACTTCCCTGGCCTCGGTTTCCGTCGGCTCGATCAGCAGGCACTCCGGCACCAGCAGCGGAAAGTATGTCGTCGGCGCGTGGACGCCATAATCGAGCAGGCGCTTGGCGAAGTCCATCGCGGTAACCCCGTGAGCCTTGGCCTGCTTGCGCAGCGTGATGATGAACTCGTGGCTGGCGCGCCGGTTCGGGAACGCGGCCTCGAAACCGGCCTTCTGCAGCCGCTTCATCATGTAATTGGCATTCAGCGTCGCAAACTCGGCAACGCGCTGCATGCCTTCGCGGCCGAGCATGCGCGCGTACACGTAAGCGCGCAGCAGCACGCCGGCGTTACCCATGAACGCCGACAGGCGGCCGATGCTCTGCGGCAGGTCGGCCTTCGTCAGCCAGCGATAGTTGTCGCCGTCTTTCCCGACCACCGGCGTCGGCATGAACGGCAGCAGGCGTTGGCTGACGCCGATCGCACCGGAGCCCGGACCGCCGCCGCCGTGCGGCGTCGAGAACGTCTTGTGCAGGTTCATGTGGATGACGTCGAAGCCCATGTCGCCCGGCCGCACCTTGCCCAGGATCGCGTTGAGGTTCGCACCGTCGTAGTACAGCAGGCCGCCGGCCTCGTGGACGATGCGCGCGATTTCGGAAATGCGGCGCTCGAAGACGCCGAGCGTCGACGGGTTGGTCAGCATGATGCCGGCCGTCTTCGGCCCGACGGCCGCCTTGAGTGCCTCGATGTCGACGTCGCCGTTTTTGTCGGTCGGGATTTCGTGCACGATGCAGCCGCACATGACCGCGGTCGCCGGATTGGTGCCGTGGGCTGCATCCGGCACCAGCACCTCGATGCGCTCGTTGTCGCCGCGCGAACGATGGTAGGCGCGAATCATCGCCATGCCGGCGAGTTCGCCCTGCGCCCCGGCCATCGGCGTCAGCGACACACCTTTCATGCCGGTGACGTTCTTGAGGATTTCCTGCAGTTCGTACAGGCAGGCGAGAAAGCCCTGGCCGTGCGATTCAGGTCCGAGCGGATGGCGCGCGAGCATCTCCGGCAGCATCGCCAGCGTGTTGCACGCGCGCGGGTTGTATTTCATCGTGCACGAACCGAGCGGGTAGAAGTGCGTGTCGATCGAGAAGTTGAGCTGCGACAGCCGCGTGTAATGCCGCACGACCTGCATTTCCGAAACTTCCGGCAGCAGCGGCGCTTCGTCACGCAGATATTCGCTCGGAATATCGTCAACCGGCGCCAGGGTCGCCGGCGCCTGTGCCGTCGCACGGCGGCCGACACGAGAATGTTCAAATATCAACATCAGGTTGCTCTGTTTAATGTCATTGCCAGCGTTGAGCCGGCCGCCAGTACGTGACTTAGTGCCTAGTGCCTAGTGCATAGGACTAAGTGAAGAAGAAAGAGCTCGCCTCTCCAGACTCAGTCCTAGGCACTCAGTCCCAGGCACTTTCTTTATCCGAGCGCTTTAAGCGCTCCCTCATAATCCGGCTCATTCGCAATCTCTGGAACGAGTTCCGTATAAACAACCTTGTCGTTTTCGTCGACGACGACGATGGCGCGGGCGGTGATGCCGGCGAACGGGCCGTCTTCAATGAGTACGCCGTAGTCCTTGGCGAATTTCTTGTCCCGCATCAGCGACAGCGTAACCACGTTTTCGAGCCCTTCGTCGCCGCAGAAGCGGCTCATTGCGAACGGCAGGTCGGCGGAGATCATCAGCATGACGGTGTCGGGATGGTCTTTCGCGTAGTTGTTGAATTTCCTGGTCGACAGTGCGCACACCGGCGTGTCGAGGCTCGGCACGATGTTCAGCAGCTTCTTCTTGCCTTGCCAGTCCGCGAGCGACAGGTCGTTGAGGTCCTTGCCGACGAGTTGGAAATCCGGCGCCTTGGCGCCGACGCGCGGCAGTTCGCCGCTGGTGTTGATCGCGTTGCCGCGCATGGTGATTGTTGCCACAGTCGTTCTCCTTTGGCTTAAGCGACTTCCGCTGCCCTGAGCGCCCGCGCGAGCGCGCTTGCGTACAATTCGATATAGCGATCGGTCTTGGTTTCGGTCGCGCACACGAGAATCGCATCGCCGAGTTCCGGGTGCCACGCCGACAGATCGACGCCGCCGAGGATGCCGGCTTCGGCGAGTTCGTCCAGTACCGCGGCCGCCGGCCTGTCGAGGCGCAGAACCGTTTCGTGGAAAAACGCGCCTTCGAACACGCGTTCGACGCCGTCGATCGCGGTCAGCGCATCGATGAGTTTGCGCGTGTTCGCGTGGCTCGCCGCGGCGACGCGTTTGAGGCCCTCGGCGCCGAGAAGCGCCATGTAAATCGTTGCCGCCGTCACCAGCAGGCCCTGGTTGGTGCAGATGTTCGAAGTCGCCTTCGAGCGGCGGATGTGCTGTTCGCGCGCCTGCAGCGTCAGCGTGAAGCCTTCCTTGCCGTCGAGATCGACGGTGCGGCCGACCAGCCGCCCCGGCATCTGGCGCACCAGCGCCTGGCGGCAGCACAGGAAGCCGAAGTACGGG